>NZ_BAABCY010000022.1:40046-40687 GCF_039539345.1 Snuella lapsa
CTGTACTGTGATTATCTGTACGTGCGTTGTGGTATTGTCACAATCGTCAGTTAAAGACCATGTACGTGTAATGGTACTCTCGTTAGCACATTCACCAGCAGTAACCTCGTCACTATAAGTAGCTTCCAATTCCGAAGAACAGTTATCGGCTTCATCTGCTACATCACCTGTAAGAGTTAGATCCGTGGCATCGTCGTCACAGTTGATCGTTACGTCGGCTGGTACCGTAAAGGTAGGAGGTGTAACATCCTGTACTGTGATTATCTGTACGTGCGTTGTGGTATTGTCACAATCGTCAGTTAAAGACCATGTACGTGTAATGGTACTCTCGTTAGCACATTCACCAGCGGTAACCTCGTCACTATAAGTAGCTTCCAATTCTGAAGAACAGTTATCGGCTTCATCTGCTACATCACCTGTAAGTGTTAGATCCGTGGCATCGTCGTCACAGTTGATCGTTACGTCGGCTGGCACCGTAAAGGTAGGAGGCGTAACATCCTGTACTGTGATTATCTGTACGTGCGTTGTGGTATTGCCACAATCGTCAGTTAAAGACCATGTACGTGTAATGGTACTCTCGTTAGCACATTCACCAGCGGTAACCTCGTCACTATAAGTAGCTTCCAATTCCGAAGAACAGT
>NZ_BAABCY010000022.1:40747-41878 GCF_039539345.1 Snuella lapsa
GCTGGTACCGTAAAGGTAGGAGGCGTAACATCCTGTACTGTGATTATCTGTACGTGCGTTGTGGTATTGTCACAATCGTCAGTTAAAGACCATGTACGTGTAATGGTACTTTCGTTAGCACATTCACCAGCAGCTATTTCATCAGTATAGGTCGCTTCACCTATGTTTGTGTCACAGGTGTCTTCTTCATCAGAGACATCTCCCGTAAGGGTTAGATCCGTCGCATCATCATCACAATTAATAGTTACATCAGCAGGCACTGTAAAGTTAGGCGCAATTGTATCGATGATCGTAAATAAAGCTGTTGTGCTTGATGAGTTGCCACAAGCATCGGTTGCAGTAAATTTAACCAATACTTTTCCGGTCATGCCACATTCGTCAGACATAACATTGCCATCTTCACCGAAGTTGTTGGACCATGTAATCGTTGAACAATCATCGGTAGCTTCAGCACCGGCATTGGTGTTTAACCAGTTTTCAAATTCGTCTTGGTTGCCAGAGCCATCACATTGTACCGTTTGATCGGAGGCAACTTTGGTTATTGTCGGAGCTTCTGTGTCTTTTATTAGATAGGTTGCAGTTGTTGTGCTCTTGTTGTTGCATGCATCTGTCGCCGTAAAGGTTACTGTAATGGCTCCATTATCACATTTTACATTGGTGTCCATTCCGTAATCATTTGTCCATGTAACATCTCCACAATTATCTGTAGCGGTAGCTCCAGCATTAGAATTCAACCAATCGTTAAGAGCAGCTTGGGTATCACCTTCACCACATTCTATTTCAATGTTGGCTGTGTTTGTGTTGTCGATGGTTGGGGGGACTTCATCGTTGATAACAATTATTTGTGTGCATGTTACAGTGTTTCCGGTCATATCAGCTATTTGATAAGTTCGAGTTACTGTTTCAGGACAACTTAAGTTATCGCTAACTTCATTTAATAAAGTAAAGCTAGCCTCATTGATACTACAATTATCATTGGCGATTCCTCCAGCATTTGCAAATTCTGTATAGTTAGAATAAGCTGGTTGTTCTGATATATTGCATGTCGCTGTTAAGTCTCCAGGACATGTAATGGTTGGTATTTCATTATCGGTTACCGTTACTGTTTGTTCACAGCTGGCGCTATCATTA
>NZ_BAABCY010000023.1:0-3222 GCF_039539345.1 Snuella lapsa
AGTAGAGATGATGGACAAGTTATACACAAAATATTGTGGATTACTAGACTTTTTGCGCAGTCTGACGGTTATCGTAGACGGATTACCCTTTATAATAAATATGAATTTTACAAAACTTTAAAAAATGAAAACAATAATAAATAAATTAGGAATTCTAATATTGGCAGTAGGTATTGCACTAAGTATTTCTAGCTGTAAAGCAGTTGATAATGCAAACAATAAACAAAAAGGAGCTGTCATTGGTGCCACAGGAGGTGCTATTTTAGGCGCTATTATAGGAAATAATGTTGGAAAAGGTGGAAATGGAGAATTAGGTGCTGTCATTGGTGGCGTTGTTGGAGGAACTGCAGGTGTACTTATTGGGAACAAAATGGACAAACAAGCACAAAAAATTGAAGAAGTAATTCCTGGTGCAGCCGTTGAACGTATAGATAATGGAATTGTAGTCACCTTTGACGAAAATAGTGGTGTTTATTTTGATACCGACAAATACAATATCAATTACAAATCACAAGAAACACTAAATAAATTAGTCAATGTTTTTAAAGAATTTCAGGACACTAATATTATTGTTGTGGGACATACAGATAATGTTGGCTCTGAAGACTATAATATGACGCTTTCAAAAAATAGAGCCTACGCTGTAACTAATTTTTTAACAGGTAAAGGATTAATTTCTGGACGTTTTACAACCAATTGGTTTGGTGAATCTCAACCAATGCACGACAACTTAACAGTTAGTGGTCGTGCAAAAAACAGGAGAGTAAATGTGGCCATTTTGCCTAATCAGCAAATGATTGATGATGCTAAAAACCAAACGGGCTATTAATTATTTTTTATAAATAGTCAACATCAAAGGGAACTGTGCTATCTAATTGATGGACTAGAATTCTAGACTAATTACTAATAGCACACAAACAAATTAAAAATAATGAAAGCAAAAAATATAGGAATCGGGATTCTTATAATAGGAATAATAATGATGATATATACGGGTTTCAATTACGTGACCACAGAAAAAGTAGTTGACATTGGTCCAATAGAAATAAGCAAGGAAAAAAATCATCCAGTGCAATGGTCACCAATTGTTGGTGTATTATTGCTGGTTAGTGGAATTGTAATTATTGCCATGAACAGAAAAAAATAGCTTGATTAATTGGTTTATAGAATTCAATTATGGCAGCTTAATCAATAACGCATTGGTCAGAACGGTAATACTAGTAGTATTAAGTTCCATATGAACAGGGTGACTTACGCCGTTACCCAGACGACTATACCATAATCCAAATCGTTGAGCGGCTGATAAGAGAAATAAATGATCTTCGGCATTTTTAGTTTGTAACAAATTATGATCTACATACTGAACTGCTATTTCTGTTTTAGCCTTTTGTAACCCCATTGCTTCCAGTTCAAGCTGTACTAGAGTTCCTGTTGCATTTTGTAAAAGAGCCTGATCTATCCTTATCCCTATTTCCTTTCCGGGAATAAGTTCATGATCCTTGATTAGTTTTTGAGTTACATTGTTTGAATACATGTTTGTTTGTTATTTTTAACCGAATGAAAGTATAGGGTAAAACTTCTTAGTTACTATTCAGAAAACAAACTGGTATACTAAAATAAGAGTGAAGGGTTCTTATAAAGCTAAGCAAATCACAGAGCACAAATATCTTATTTTCAAATATTTAGAAACAAAAACCATCTTTTTAACAAATTATTACACATAAAACCGTAAAGACTTTTATATCCTGAATGCAACTGTGACATATATAAATAATTTCAGGAAATATATAACACTATTTATATTCTGTCTTTTAACTTTGTTTTACGCATCTACATATAAATAAAACCTATTCAACTAACCTAAAGAAGCTTTATATGATTAATATTTGGTCTGGCATAGCAACCCCTTGCTTGTTTATAATAATGCTCTGGGTTGATTTTAAATTGATAGCTGTAAATATCTTCTAAATTTCAAACCTCTCTATTATCATAACGCATGTCGATTCGATAAACTTATTGAACAAACACCCTGTTATGAAAAGTGTGTTCACGAGAGTTATTCAGGTATTTTTCCACTGTCTTTTAAAGACAATTCAAGCACAGGATAACCATTCAAAATATATAAATTGATCAATTGTTAAAAAATAATATAATGAAAACTCCAAAATTCTCAACAAATAGACCTTCTCACTTTTCAAAAGTACTAAGAAATAGGGTTAACCGATATTTTATCACTAATGATGTAAGTAAACACGCAAACAATAGTATGGTTTGCAAAACTGTATTAATGCTTTCTCTTTTTATAGTCCCTTTGATATTGATAAGTTTAGGGCTTATCCATCGAGTATACTTCTTATTCATAATGTACATCATTAGTGGACTAGGAATGGCGGGTATAGGTATGGGGGTAATGCACGATGCTATTCACGGTTCGTATTCAAAAAAGAAAAAGGTTAATAAATATCTGGGATATACCATGAACTTCATAGGGGCAAATATGGCCGTATGGAGAATACAGCATAATGTTTTGCATCATACTTATACGAACATACAGGGTGCTGATGACGATATAAATGTTCCATTTTTTTTAAGGTTTTCACCTCATAGCAAAAGAAATTGGCTACATAAATTTCAATTTATCTATGTATGGTTCTTTTATAGCATATCTACTTTGTCATGGATTACGGTTAAGGATTTTGTTAGGATTTACAGGTATCATAAAAAAGGCTTGCTAGGTTCCAAAAAAGAATATCAAAACGAACTTTATAAATTAATCGCATGGAAACTTCTATATTATTCTTATGCCCTAATCCTGCCAATTTTATTTACTCCGTTGCCTGCATGGATTGTTATATTGGCTTTTATATCGATGCATCTTGTTACAGGTCTTCTAATAAGTTGTGTATTTCAAGTTGCTCATGTAATGCCTAATACAGCATATCCGATAGCTAGCGAAAAAGGAATCATAAAAAACGATTGGTATGTACATCAACTAATTACCACTAGCAACTTTTCTCCTCGTAGCAAACTATTTTCTTGGTTGATTGGTGGATTGAATTACCAGATAGAACATCATTTGTTCCCAAACATCTGCCATATTCATTATCGAAAAATTTCGCAAATAGTATTAGACACAGTAAAAGAGCACGGACTGGCTATTTCGGCGTGACCATGCCACGTATTTCGGTCAAACAGTGCCACTTTGAGAGATCCTGCAATGAT
>NZ_BAABCY010000024.1:0-22050 GCF_039539345.1 Snuella lapsa
CTCTGAACATTACACCCATTGAATCCAATCAACTATCTCTATGGGCGGCTTAAACAAGATTCACGTTAAATTAAATGAACATAAAATTCCCGAAACGATCTTAAAACAACGTTTTGCTGAAATGGTTAACCAAAATTATGAATGTGCAGGTATCTACGACAACAATGATAAATTAATAGGTGTTACCGGTTTATGGTTTTCTACAAGACATTATTCAGGAAAAAGTGTAGAGACCGATCATGTATACATAGATGAAGCCTATCAAAACCAAGGTCTTGGCAAACTATTTTTTAATTGGATACACAATTATGCAAAGCAAAAAGGCTGTGAAGCGATAGAATTAAACACCTATGTAAACAATTATGCTTCACATAAGTTCTATTATAATCAAGGATTTAAAATTTTAGGCTATCATTTTTTAAAAAAGTTGTGATTTTTTTTTGCAAAAGAAACAGTAGTTTACATATATTTGCACTCGCAAAGGCGGGAGTAGCTCAGTTGGTAGAGCGTCAGCCTTCCAAGCTGAATGTCGCCGGTTCGAACCCGGTCTCCCGCTCAAAAAGCTTTGTCATAACTGACAGAGCTTTTTTCTTTTAAGGTGTTTGAAAAATTATAATTGTTATAAGGCGAAAATTTATCTAAACACAATCCAAGAAACCCCACTGCCCCATTCAAGAAACCTCATGTTAATAAAGCTTTTTTTATATGTTTCACTCGATAATCGAGATTTAAGTGCTCAGGGGCTTGCTTCGAAAGCAAAAAATATTTTCCTACAAATACCTCCTGTACTTGCCCGGGACAGTTTACTTTAGTTCACTAAGGTCTGTGTTAGGAGCTACTTCATAAGGCTGTTTATTATACTCAAAAATACGTGCAGATAAATTTCCTTTCAAAATTATCGAACTGTCGTTTACATGTAGCCAACTGCCTTCTCTTAAACCAATTACAGGCTGTGTATTAAAATGATGGAATTCTTTTATGCGTGTTTCCCGTGTTTCCCCCATATGTTTACTGTTCACATCAGGATCCAAATAATGAGGATTGATATTAAAAGGCACAAAAGCCAATGCATTAAAACTGGGAGGGTACACTATGGGCATATCATTCGTGGTTCTTATACTCAACCCACAGATATTACTACCTGCACTTGTCCCCAAATAAGGAGTACCATTTCCAACGCTTTGTTTTAAAACCCCTATAAGATCATTTTTATACAACTGGTTTGTTAACACAAATGTGTTTCCACCTCCAACAAAAATGGCTTTGGCTCCCTTTACAGCCATTTTAGGATCACTGCAAGTATGCAGCCCTTTTACCTTCTTCCCTATTTTTAGAAAAGCATTGCTTACTAATTCCGTATAATCGTCATGCGAAACACCACCAGGTCTGGCATAAGGGATAAATAAAATCTCGTTGGCCTCTTTAAAAAAGTCGGTAAGCGCTTCCATTATATACTCTAAATAACCACTACCATGCAACGTCGATGTACTTGCTATTAAAATGTTTTTCATTTGTTTAAACCTTATTATATTAAATCAACTACAAAACCAAGAACATACATAACCCACTAACAGACTGCCTCTTAACCCAATACACGTGTCAATAGGCAGGAATTTAAACATCACCCTTTGTGAAGTAATTTTTAAAACTCATTAAAGTGCGTTCCATGCTTTCTTTTGATTCGTAAAAATAAACAAACCTAAAGGCTTCAAAAAAAATATATGATTTAGTTTAAAATACGGTTTTAAAATAGTAACTTAACGTAAAAAGTAATATGAGAAACTTTATCTTTTTTTTAATAGTAACATTCTCTTCTTTACAATCATTTTCCCAAAACTTTTTGCGCATAGAAGTTGAAGGCAAAATTATTGTTGAGAGTAACGACGTGTCTGGCATTGCTATTTTCAACAAATCTTCAAATACAGGAACGGTTACCAACGACAATGGTATGTTTAACATAAAAGTAAAATTAAACGATGTCATAGAAGTTAGTGCCCTTCAGTTTCAAAATATCACGTTTCAAGTTAACGAAGCTATCATGGAATCCCGTAGCATGAAAATCTTTTTAATCGAAGAGATAAAAAAACTAGACGAAGTGATCGTATCCAACAATAAGCTTTCTGGTAATTTAAATACAGACTTAGAAAATACAAAAGTGTACAATCTCAAATTAGATGCCCTGTACTTTGGCCTCAAAGCAATTGATGACAACCAGTTTGAAAGAGACTACAAATCCAAAGTAAAGAACGAAGTTATGACCTCACAACGCCAAACCATGATTTATGGGCTCAACATCGTAAATGTCGTAGATCAGTTGTTATTACCTCTATTTCGATCCAAAGTTCCAAACAAAAAGGCTCATGGTATCCCAGAGATTCCCATAGAATATATTAAGCATTACTTCGGCGCCGAGTTTTTAACGCATCATTTTAATATTCCAGAGCACAGGATTGAAGAATTTATACAATTCGTTCAAACTGAAGATTTCGATTATTCCTTACTTAACTATGGAAAAGAAATGGAATTTTTAGAATTTATTCATAAAAAAAGTGTCACGTTCTTAAAAAGTTAAAATCATATTACTACTAGCCGTTTTTTAACAAACTATTATTACCCTATTGTATTTTATTTAAGATTCTATAGCCTTATTTTATGGTTCCAAACCTTAAAATTTGAAATACAGGCTACTTTTACTTGACGATCGAGATTTAAAACACCTCGTGGGTTTTCCCCAGGGCGGCTTACTTCTACTTTTATTTTCCTCACTAAGTATATTAGGACAAACCAAAGAACGCGTCGATATCCAAGGGCGCATTTTCTCAGAAGTTAATGATATTGAAGGCGTTACAATTTACAATACCTCTTCCAACAAGGGTACTATTACAAACAAAGATGGTAAGTTTACCATTGCTGTAACAGTTAATGACATCATCGAAATTTCGGCTTTACAATTCGAGGCTGTCTCCATTACCATAGACAAAGCTATTGTTTCCTCAAAAACCCTAAAAGTGCAATTAATAGAACAACTCAACAAACTAGAGGCAGTTACCCTAAAATCGGGACTTACAGGAAACTTAGCAGAAGACATAAACAATGTAAAAACTCCTCCTAAACTAAGCATCGACTTGGGCAACATGGATGCCTTACAACTTAGTAACGATCAGTATAGTAAGGTTAAAAATGAGATAATGCGCAAAGGACAATTAACAAACGGAGTAGACTTTATTGCGCTCTATAAGATACTAGTTAAACCATTATTAAAATCCAAAAAGAAGAAAGCAAAAAACACCAAAACCCCTCCAAAGAGCTTCTCAAAAACAATAACAGATATATGCCCAAAATCTCTTATAAGTGAGGCTACCGGGATTCCGATCGAAAATATTGAACCATTCTTAACATATATAGAGGACAAAGGTATTTCTCAAGATTTACTGAGCAGTAAAAATGAAATGGAACTTTTAGAATATCTTATCCAACAGGGAGAGCTCTTTTCAAAAATTAAAAATTGACTAACCCTAAAAACAGGTAAGCTTCTTTTAACACACAGCATGACACCAATCCACCCGCACATATATATAACCCTTATACTCCTCTTACCTTGTAGCGCACCTATCTTTTCTCAACAAGTAACAATCACCGGTAAAGTAGAAGGCAAAGACAATGTAGAAAACATCCATGTTATAAATAAAACCTCGCAAAACTTTACCATTACAAATGCTAATGGCGAGTTTCAAATTGAAACCAAATTACAAGACACCCTATTATTTTCGTCCATACAACACAAAACAAGGTCTATAATTATAGATAAAAGTATCATACAGTTTCGTGCCCTTAGAGTAAATCTCGAAGAACACGTAAATGAACTTGACGAAGTTATAGTAGGGAAAACACTTACTGGAAATTTACTTTATGACATTAAAAATGTAGACGGTAAACCACCCATCAATTTTTATGATGTTGGCATACCTGGTTACACAGGGAAGCCTGCAACCCAAAGTGAAAGAATGCTTCACGAAGCCGGCGAATTCAAACCCAGCATGCTATTGGGATTACTTGGTGGGTCTGTCCCTCTAAACCCTATAATAAATGGGCTGTCGGGCAGAACCAAAATGTTAAAAAATAGAGTTAAACTAGAAGAAAAAGAGGCGCTAATGCAACGTATAAAAGGTAGGCTTTCCAGAGATTTTTTCGCTTCAAATCCTTTGGAAGAGGATTTACGAATGGATTTTTTCTATTTCTGTGCAGACGACCCTAACTTTATAAAGCACTGCAAAAATCAAACAAATTTTAACATCTTAATGTTTCTAAGGAGAAAATACAAACAGTACCAAGAAAACCTAAAGAGCGCAGACAATTAACTTTTTTGGAACACTTTTTGAATTCTGAAATAACTACTTTAGCAAAAAATATTTGACAATGAAATTTGCAAAACTTTTTGTCTTCTTCCTTGTACTACCACTTATGGCATTTACAGCTGCCCATAAATACTATGTGAGTGTTACTCAAATCGAATACATTAAAGACAAGCAATCGGTACAAATCATATCCAGAATCTTTATAGATGATTTTGAAAAGCTACTACGCGAGCGCTATGATGAAACCATTACCTTGGCCAATAAAAATGAAGCAAAATCTACCAATCGCTATATAGAAACGTATTTAAAGGAAAAACTAAGGATTAAGATTAACGGCAAAGATGTTGCCTTTAATTTTATAGGAAAAGATTATGAACCAGATATTATGCGTTGCTTTCTTGAAATAGAACATGTAAAATCCATTGACACTTTTGAGATAAGCAATCAGGTCTTATTCGACCTTTACAACGAACAACAAAACATTGTAAAAACAAAAATAAACACAAAACAAAAAAGCTTTATTCTGGTTTCTCAAAACAACAAGGCAGTGTTAAATTTTAATTAAATTAGGGATGTAACTCCACAAATTTCCTTATTTTCGACGACTTTTTAAAAGAACAAATCTGCTTTTACAAAAGTCATAATCATTAGAAAAACACTAACTTACAAATGAAAAAACTTAAGTATTATTTTCTTTCTGCGGTCTTTATTTCCACAGGCCTATTTGCCCAAGAGCAAGGAAAGCAAGAACGCACACCCGGACATACCAATACCAATAAATTCAAACAACTTTACGATGAATTTTCAACGCCCAACATGTACAGAGCTGCTTCTGGAGCACCTGGTTCGGCGTATTACCAACAACAAGCCGATTACAAAATGGATATTGTTCTTGATGACCAAAACACAAAGCTATCAGGATACGAAACCATTACCTATACAAACAATTCGCCAGACAATCTAAAGTACCTTTGGGTACAATTAGACCAAAACAAACGCGCTAAAGACTCTAAATCCCCTTTAATTGAAAACAGTGGTTTCCAACCTGCAGGAGAACCTCAAAGATTTGTAAAGGATTTTTTGAAAGATCCTTTTGATGGTGGTTTTAATATTGAAGCCGTTACCGACAATAAAGGAAAACCATTACAGCACATGATTAACAGAACCATGATGCGTATTGAACTACCTAAAGTTTTAGAATCTGGAGAGAAATTTTCGTTCTCAATTAAATGGTGGTACAAGATCAACGATCATGTTGTGGACAGAGCACGTTCTGGGTACGAATACTTTCCAAAGGATGGCAACCGTACCTTTGTTATTGCACAGTTCTATCCAAGAATGGCTGTATACAGTGACGTTGAAGGCTGGCAAAACTCACAATTTTGGGGACGTGATGAATTTGCATTACCATTTGGAAATTTTGAAGTTAACATTACCGTACCTGCAGATCACATCTTGGACGCTACAGGAAAGCTAACCAATAGAAAGGACGTATTCTCCAAGACCATGATGGAGCGTTACGAACGTGCTAAAAAATCATACGACGAACCTGTTCTTATCGTAACACAAGAAGAAGCAGAATCCGCTGAAAAATCTTTTTCTCAAGAAACCAAAACATGGAAATTCTACGCAGAAAACGTACGCGATTTTGGCTTTGCCTCATCAAGAAAATACATATGGGACATGATGGCCGTTAAAGTTGGTAACAAAGATGTTATGGCTGTGTCATTATACGCTAAAGAAGGAAACCCCCTTTGGGAGCAATGGTCTACAAAAGCTGTAGCTACTACCCTAAAATCGTATTCCAGAATGACATTCGAGTACCCATACCATAAAGCCATATCGGTACACGCCAAACAACAAGGTATGGAATACCCTATGATATGCTGGAACTGGGGACGTCCAAAAGAAGATGGCACGTACGACGACCGCACAAAATACGGTATGATTAGCGTTATCATCCACGAAGTAGGACACAACTTCTTTCCTATGATCGTGAATAGCGACGAGCGTCAATGGACATGGATGGACGAAGGTTTAAACTCGTTCCTTCAAACTGTTGCCAAAAAAGATATGGGAGAAACCTACCCAGATGTTTTATCTCCTGGCGACAAAACATTCCCTGCAAAAAACAGCGACCCTTCCTCTATCATCCCTTACATGAGCGGTAATCAAGATTATACAGCACCCATAATGACCAAAGGATTAAATACCTACAATTTTGGTGCAAACGCCTATTCCAAACCTGCGGTAGGGTTAACTATGCTCCGTGAAACAATAATGGGACGTGAGCTGTTCGACTATGCCTTTAAAGAGTATTCACAGCGTTGGATGTTTAAACACCCAACACCCGAAGATTTCTTTAGAACTATGGAAGATGCCTCAGCCTTTGATTTAGATTGGTTTTGGAGAGGTTGGTTCTATACTACCGATTGGGTTGATATTGGTGTAAAAGATGTAAAGAAATACCATGTAACATCTGAACCTAACCAGTACATAAAGGATCTTGCCGAAAAACGTGGTTTCCAATTAGAAAACTTACCTCCTTTAGTGTACTTAGTTGAAGAAGGTAGCGAAGAATATGACGAAGCAAAACATAAAGGCACCTCTGTTGAGGACTGTAAGCCTTTAAAAGAATACATTATGGATAATTTTACGACCGAAGAGCGTAAAAGCATCAAATCTCCTAAATACTTTTACAATGTTACTTTCGAAAAACCAGGTGGTTTGGTAATGCCTATTATCGTAAAATATTCTTATGCAGACGGCACCTCTAAAACAGAAACCTACCCAGCACAAATTTGGAGGCATAACGACAAAGAAGTTAAAAAGGCTATTGCCTCAGATAAAGAAATTGTATCCATCACTGTCGACCCTAATAAAGAAACAGCCGATATAGATGCATCAAATAACGCTTGGCCAAGAGAAATCAAACAAAGTGAATTCGATCAGTTTAAAGAAAAAGTAAAAGGTTAAAACCCAATTTAAAGCCGGCTTTTAAGAGCCGGCTTTTTTATGGACTTAAAACGTGTTACCTGGACAACATAATCTTGAATAATTCTTTACCGTATTAAAACAACTTACTATATTTGTACCGTGATACATCAAGCTACATTTTTGTTTATTAGTGGTGCAGAAATAGCGTTTATACTATTTATTGCAATCATGGTTTTTGGTGCCGATAAGTTACCAGAGATTGCCCGCGGCCTTGGTAAAGGCATGCGCACCCTTAAAGATGCTACCAACGACATAAAACACGAAATTACCAAGAGTGCCGAAAATCACGGTATCGACACCAGCCTTACCAGCGACATTAAAAAGGAACTAGACGAAGTTAAGGACGATCTAGATGATTTTACGGGTTCTGTAAAACGTAAGTTCTAAGGTTTCCAAGGATTTTTAGAACGCTGTTTGTCCATTTACTATTTTATTTTTTATTTCCATGACCATCTCCCTATTTAACTTAAAGGCATTGGGGATGTCCTTTAAATGCCCTTTTGTCTAAAAAAGAAGCTACCTTTTTAGACAACCTCTTTTAGAATCAAATAAAAACAAGAGTTTTTTTCAATGCATTAAAGCTTTGATTATGAGCATAACAAAAAAAACTGACTGCAAAAAACAAATGTAAACAACCAATTACCACATAATTAAACCCTTCACTTAATGACATTGAAAGCGCGCTAGCGGGGTTAAAAAATCCTCTAATTTATATTAGAATTGTAATAACCTCTAATTATTAACATCATCATTATAAAAATAAATTGAATAACTGCAACTGATATAAGCAAAAAAGCTTTATTTAACTCCTTTTTAGATTTCTTATCAGATATTTTAAACAGTTTATAAAAAACTTTACACCCATTTTCTCTCGCTACTCTATTAATAACAGTAAATGAATATAAAAATAAAACTACTCCTACTAAAAAAGATAAAATTATAAAATATATCATTATTCGTCGTTAAATTGATTCTCAAATATTTCTAAATTAGGTAAAATTAAATCATTAAATGATTTTAAATCATCAAGTGAAAAACTCGGGCTACCTTCTTTATGTCCACTGCAATATAGTAAGTCCATGTTAAAATTGTTATTTTTTCAAAACAGAGGAAATGAACATTTTGCCTGTTCCTAAATTCTATAAAAGATTTCCCCCGCTTCTGTTAAGTATTTTTAATCTTTCCGACTTTAATAAAATAGATTTCTATCTTTATTCGAAAAAACGATTTTATGCAAAAAACATACTACGACCCCGCCGATTTAAAAAAATTCGGAAAAATTAGCGAATGGAATGAAGAACTAGGCAGTAAATTCTTTGAGTACTACAATTCGGTGTTTAAAGAAGGAGCCTTATCCGAACGCGAAAAATCACTAATAGCCTTAGCTGTTTCCCATACCGAGCAATGTCCCTATTGTATTGACGCCTATACAAAGGACGGTCTGCAACGTGGCATTACCAAAGAAGAAATGATGGAAGCCCTACACGTAGGCGCAGCCATTAAGAGTGGCGCTACTCTGGTACACGGCGTACAAATGATGAATAAAGTGAATAAACTGGAAATGTAAAGTACTTTATTTGTACTATTCAAAATCTGATTAATGGCAACAAAGTCACTACATAAACGCAACAGCGACCTGGCAGACAGTCACAGGCAACTCGACATTCTATCCAACGGAATCTTCAAAAATGGAGAGCTACCCACCTTTAAATCAAAACTGACCCAAACCAACCTTGCCCCTATAAAAGCTAAAAAAATAGAAATCCTGCAAATAAACGTGGGCTATATGTGCAATCAGGTATGCGAACACTGCCATGTCGATGCCGGTCCCGACCGACAGGAGATTATGACACGCGAAACCATGCAGCAATGCTTAAATGTTATTGAAAATTCAGGTGCCCATACACTCGACCTTACGGGTGGGGCTCCAGAAATGAACCCACATTTTCGATGGTTTGTCCAAGAAGCTGCAAATGCAGGCATTAAAGATTTTATTGTACGATCCAACCTAACCATAATCAAAGCCAATAAAAAATATCACGATTTACCAGAGTTTTTCAAAAAACACAATGTACACGTAGTCAGTTCCATGCCACATTGGACACGAGGAAAAACCGACAAACAACGCGGTAATGGTGTTTTCGACAGCTCCATCGAAGCACTTCAAATGCTCAATGCGGTGGGTTATGGCATGCCTAACAGCCCGTTAAAACTGGATCTTGTTTACAATCCTTCAGGCGCTTTTTTACCAGGCAACCAGGCTGCTTTAGAAAAAGATTTCAAAAAGGCACTAAAAGACGATTTCAATATTCAATTCCACAACCTGTTTGCCATAACCAATTTACCTATTAGTCGCTTTTTAGACTATTTGATAGCTTCCGAGAATTACGAAGATTATATGTACAGTCTCGTTGATGCATTCAACCCTGCTGCCGTAGCCAATGTCATGTGTACCAATACCCTATCAGTGAGTTGGGACGGCTACCTATACGATTGTGATTTCAATCAGATGTTAGAATTACCTGTTAACAGCAAAGTAAAACACATTTCAGAATTTAACCAAAACCTATTAGAAGGTCGCAATATTGTCATTTCACAACATTGTTATGGTTGTACCGCTGGTGCCGGAAGCAGTTGCCAGGGCTCAGTGGCTTAATCAAATTGCTTTTATTAATGTATTCGTGGCGTTCATGAAATTTTTTGAGACGAAAGCGAACTATACCAAAGTGTACAGTTTTAACTAAATTTGAGATTAATAAAACAAACCGTTTGAAACGAATATTTTTACATACCTACCTACTAATAATCAGCATACTTCCGCTATGGGGGCAAGATAACATTGCCGATGTATTAAAGCAGCACAACACCAAAAGCGTTCCCTACATCTCGGTTCAGGAACTGGCAATGCCCAAAACAAATGCCATCATTCTGGATGCACGAGAACCAAGGGAATACAAAGTAAGCCATATCAAAAAAGCCATTCACGTTGGTTATGATTTTTTTAGCGTCGATACGATAGCTCAAAAGGTCCCCGACAAAACATCACATATTGTTGTATACTGTTCCCTTGGCATTCGGTCCGAAGTTATTGCCGAAAAACTAAAACAAAAAGGCTACACCAATGTTTACAATTTATATGGAGGTATTTTTGAATGGAAGAACAACAATTTTAAACTATTCAATTCCAACGATAAAGAAACCGATTCTGTGCACGTCTTTGACGAAACATGGGGAAAATGGTTAACCAAAGGTATTAAAGTTCATGACTAAAGCACTAATTATTGTTTTTGTTAAAAATATTAAGCTAGGAAAGGTAAAAACACGTTTAGCAAAAACGATTGGCGACCACGCAGCATTTGAAGTCTACAAACAATTGGTAGAAATTACAGAACGAGCCACTCTAAACATATCTGTAGACAAACGTATTTATTTCTCTGATGCCGTTGTAGACTCTAAATGGCCTAATGATTACAAAACAATACAAGAAGGCCAAAACCTGGGCGAACGTATGCAAAATGCCTTTAAAAAGGGATTTGAAGACGGTTATAGTCATATTATACTGATTGGTTCCGATTTACCAGATATAAAACCCAAGCATATCGAAGAAGGTTTACAAGCTTTAAATAATACCCAAGTTGTTTTTGGCCCTGCTACCGATGGTGGCTACTACCTAATAGGTTTATCCAAGCTCTTTCCGTTTGTCTTTAATAACAAACCCTGGAGCCAATCCAACTTATTGAACGTTACACTCCAAGAATTAAAACAGAAAAACATATCTTACACCCTACTGGAAGCACTAAACGATATTGACACATATGAAGACTTAATAGCCTCCAACTTTTACCAATCGAACGAAACATTGAAACAAAAAATACAAGAATTAAATGATTAAATACATAGAGGAAACTGTAGAATACCTACAGCAAAAAGGATTTGAATCCCCAGAAATTGGCATCATTTTAGGCACCGGTTTAGGACAGCTAACAAACGACATAGATATAATAAAAGAAGTGAGCTACAACCACATCCCTAATTTCCCAACAGCTACCGTCGAGTTCCATAAAGGGAAATTAATATACGGAAAGCTTGAAGGCAAAAAAGTGGTGGTTATGCAAGGACGCTTCCATATTTATGAAGGCTATACCCTTCAAGATGTAACCTATCCAGTGCGGGTTATGGAAAAATTGGGCATTAAAACGCTCCTTGTTTCCAATGCTGCCGGAGCCATCAACTTAAACTTTAAGAAGGGAGAATTAATGCTTATCGAAGACCATATTAACCTGCAAGGCAGCTCGCCTTTAGCCTTTAAAGGTGTTGAACTTATGGGAGAGCGCTTTACCGATATGAGCGCCCCTTACAATGTCGAGATTAATTCAAAATTCAAATCCATTGCAAAAGCCAATAACATTACACTTCACGAAGGCGTTTACGCCAGCGTTGTAGGACCACAGTTAGAAACACGTGCCGAATACAAAATGCTAAAAATAATCGGAGCCGATGCAGTGGGCATGAGTACCGTTCCCGAGATAATTGTTGCCAATCATTTAAAATTAAACGTTGCAGCCGTGTCAGTTTTAACAGATGAATGCGACCCAAACAATCTGAAACCGGTAGACATAAGCGATATTATTGCCATGGCAGAAAAAGCAGAACCAGAAATGATTCTGCTCTTCAAGGAATTAATTAAAACATTGTAGGCAATACAATATCCAATACCTAACAATTTAAACCATGAGTTATTTAGATACAACACATAATGTATATAAAGAAGCAGCCCTTAGCCCAAACATAGGCTTATGCTGTACAACCAATCCCATTTGGGAACTACCTGGTCTAAAGATCCCTAAAATCATGCAGGAGATGAACTATGGCTGCGGCAGTACAGTACATGCTCGCGACCTTACCAACAACCCCAAAACCTTGTATGTTGGTGTTGGTGGTGGCATGGAACTATTACAGTTTGCCTATTTTAACCGACAAAAACATGGTGTTATTGGCGTTGATGTTGTAGACGAAATGCTTGAAGCATCCCGTAAAAACTTTGTTGAAGCAGAAATTCTTAACCCTTGGTTTAAAAGTGAATTTATCGACCTAAAAAAAGGAGATGCCATGCACCTACCCGTAGAAAGTAATAGCATAGATGTTGCTGCGCAAAATTGCTTATTCAATATATTCAAGGCAGACGATCTAAAAAAAGCCATATCTGAAATGTACAGGGTTTTAAAACCACACGGACGCCTGGTAATGAGCGACCCTACCTGCGAACAGACTATGAATGAAACACTGCGTAACGACGAACGCTTACGAGCCTTATGCCTTAGTGGTAGCCTCTCTATTAAAGACTATATAAAAACACTTACTGACGCCGGCTTTGGCACCATAGAGATAAGGGCAAGGAAACCGTATAGGATCCTTGATCCTAAAAATTACCCTACAGACGAATTGATCTATATTGAGTCGATTGAAGTTGCAGCCATCAAAGATCCTATGCCAGAAGACGGTCCCTGTATCTTTACTGGAAAAGCTGCTATTTATTACGGTGATGCCGATTATTTTGACGATAAAGTTGGCCATGTATTACTTAAAAATCAGCCATTGGCCATATGCGACAAAACAGCCAAAGCTTTAAAAGCCCTTAACAGGAACGACATTTTTATAAGCGAATCAACCTACCACTACGATGGAGGCGGTTGTTGCTAAACAATAACCAGCGGCAACCACACTATGGAAAAGTATATCGACATCATAAAAAATTCTTATTCCGGGTATTGGAACTATCTTAAACAAGAACTTTTATTTCAAAACCACTGGGATAATTATTTTTATGGTTTGATTGTTATTTCTTTACTTGTTTGGGGTCTGGAAATCCTCCTCCCCTGGCGTAAAGACCAGCCCATTTTCAGAAAGGACTTTTGGCTGGACACCTTTTACATGTTCTTCAATTTCTTTTTACTGAACCTTATTGTTTTAATAGCTTTATCTAATGCATCTACTGAGTTTTTAAATGACTTTTTAAGCATCTTTAATCTACAGTTAAAAGACTTACAACTATTTAATGCAAATGATTTACCTAAATGGCTCGGACTGATTCTATTCTTTTTAACAAACGATTTTGTGCAATGGAATATACACCGGTTATTACACCGCATTCCTTTTTTATGGAATTTCCACAAAGTGCATCATAGTGTCAAACAAATGGGCTTCGCCGCGCATTTGCGCTACCATTGGATGGAACCTGTTGTTTACAATAGTTTGCGCTATATACCACTTGCTTTAATAGCAAACTACAGTGCGCAAGATGTAGCCATTATTCATTTCTTTAACATTACCATAGGCCATTTAAACCATGCTAATTTAAACTGGGACTATGGCGTTCTTAAATACGTTTTCAACAATCCCAAAATGCATATCTGGCATCATGCCAAAGCCCTGCCCGACCATGTTAAATATGGTGTTAATTATGGACTCACCTTAAGCCTTTGGGATTACCTGTTTAAAACAAACTACATTCCCTACAACGGCCGCGATATTGAATTGGGCTTTCAGGGCGACGAGATCTTCCCCAAAGATTTTATCAATCAAGAACTATACCCCCTAAATAAAAAGCCATGACACGATTTTTTATCTTCTTGTTTGTTGTACTAACAACAACATCGGTTCTTGCCCAAAAAGCAGATCATACGCTTTGGAACACCGTTTTACAAAACCATGTATCCAACAAAGGACAGGTAGATTATAAGACCATAAAATCAAACCCCAACCAATTGCTCACCTACTTAAATACTCTGACTAACAATGCACCCGATTCCGATTGGACGCGAGAGGAAACCCTAGCCTATTGGATTAACGCATACAATGCCTTTACAGTGCAGCTTATTATTAACAACTACCCCCTGCAAAGCATCAAGGACCTTAAAAACCCCTGGGACAAGAAATTTATAACCATTGGCAATAAAACCTTATCCCTAAACCAAATAGAACACGACATCCTAAGAACCATGCACGAGCCCCGTATACATTTTGCCATTGTATGTGCATCGGTCTCTTGCCCTAAACTATCCAATAGCGCCTATACCGCAAGAGATCTGGATATACAACTCAATCGTGCTACAAGAGCCTTTTTAAACGACCCTTCAAAAAATAACATCGAAAAAAACAAGCTAGAACTCTCAAAACTATTCAAATGGTTTACAACCGATTTTAAACAGAACGGCAGTCTTATTGACTTTCTCAAACAATATTCCGATATTGATATTTCAAAAAAAGCCAAAATAGTTTACAAAGATTACAATTGGAATTTAAACGAATAAGCCTATTACATAAAAACGCTGAACCGCACCAACCACAATGCACCAACTATCCGTAATTATCCCAATATTAAATGAAGCAAACACCATTGGTAAGCTTCTGCGACATCTTACAAACAATGCTGCTTCCCAAAAACATATCGCAGGTATTATAGTAGTTGATGGAGGCAGTACAGATGGGTCTCAAAAGGTCGTATCTGCATTTTCCAGTGTACAACTAATAACCTCACAGAAAAGCCGTGCGCGACAAATGAATACAGGAGCATCGGTGGCCACAGGTAACATCCTTTACTTTTTACATGCAGATTCCATACCACCCAAACACTTTGACAAACACATTATTAATGAGGTTAAAAAAGGAAACGAAGCTGGGTGCTTTAAGATGAAATTCGATAGTCCCCACTGGTGGCTTAAACTGGCTGGCTGGTTAACCCAATTCCCATGGCGTGCCTGCCGTGGTGGCGACCAAAGTCAGTTCATCACCAAAACCTTGTTTAATACCATTGGAGGCTATAATGAAAGCTACACCATTTATGAGGATAACGACCTGATAAACAAACTCTATGCCCGTAAACAATTTGTAGTGATTCAGGAATGGCTAATCACATCGGCTCGGTGTTACCATACCAATGGCATATGGCGCCTTCAATACCATTACTGGACCATTTATTTAAAAAAATGGCTGGGCGCCTCGCCCGACACACTAAACCAATACTACTTAAAATATATACGGGTTGAAAAATGACTGTGTTAGTTTGGAAAATATATGTTAAACTTGACAATCTGAACTAGTGGAAAAACTTATTATAGGTAGTTTTTTTATCCCACCATACATAGGCAATTAGTCCAATTCCAATAACTGTCATTGTTATTATCCCAAATTCCAAACCTAGTATTGGGTTATCATAAAATATATTGCTGAACAAAGCAAAAATTACAGAAACCAATCGCGTGGGTATAAATGCTATGCTAATCAAAATTGCTAAATATTTTGGATTAGAATATTTTGTTAATATTGAATGAATAATAGGCGCAATGTGTATTTCGGAAATTCCAAGAAAAAGTAACGATACCATAAAAGTAATCGTGTGATCTGCGGTTGGAGTCTCTGGAATTAAAAATAAAATTCCAAATGATATAACTCCAAAAATAAAACCTAGCATTAATTTAAAAAATTGATTGCTGTAAAAGTAAGTCCATAAAATAATTGCTATTAAACTAATTGGAATGGTGAAAACAGAACCAATAGATTGCCACATACTTTTTGATATTTCCAAAGTTGAAATTTCGCTGAATTGCATTTGTAAATCAAAAATTCGAATGTTTGAGATTTCATAAATTCCCCAAAATAATCCAACAACAAGAAAAGCAATTAGAATATTCAAAACCTTTTACAATGGGAAAAAGTAAAAAACTGTCACGCAGAGCGAAATGCAATGAAGCGAAGTATCTCTCATCCAAAAGTAAGATGTTGCATTCCTCTGTCATGCCTACGTAGGCAGGCATCCACCTAAAATCCCAACGCTTCAAACGAGCAAACAAATCGATTACAAATTCTTCCCGTTAAAAAAGTATATTTTGGCCTATCGATAAAAACCTTAAAAATCAAGCTAGCAGTGAGGAGGAGGTATTTTTCATCCGTGGCAGGTGAAACCGTAACATTTTCTTAGGTTTTTATTGTAAGCCTAGACCCTTTTGTCACCTATCCTGAGCATCTCGGCAAGCTCGATACAGACCCAGACTGAGGGTTCGTCAATGATAAAAAACAAGAAACTACAATAAAATCCTTACCATATTATCCTGCACAGTTTCTTATCTTAAAAAAGAATTATTTAACATTTCAATTCTTTTTTTGACTTAATCCTTCCAAGTTCCATTCAATTGGATTACTGATGAAACTACATTCCAAATCCGGTTTATCTAAAGGATCATTAAAGAAATCCTCGACTATTTGAAAAAAACAAGGATTAAATAGATTGTGACCTTCATCAGGAAATATTACTTCATAACCGTTTTCCAAATGCGCTAATGCCTCTGTAGCATTGCTAACGGGAGTAACGTGGTCTAAACCACCACTTACCATGAGCGTTGGAATTTTAGAAACTACGGCTTGGTTTTCAATTTCTGAAGCCCTATAAGAATGCCAATTATTAAGTAACTTTATACCAAGTTCAGAATCCATAGTCAAATTAAATGCAATTTCAGATCGTTTTATAGATTCGACCAAAGCCAATTCATCATAAAAAGGGAGTTCTTCATAAGCCAGAACCGAATGATGCATTGGCCAATTAATATAATTGGATAAACTTTCAAGAGCTTTTATAGCATATAGGAGATATTCCGTTTCACCATTTTCGAAAGCCTCAATAAGTAAAGGTATATTTCCTATAGAACGGCGGTCGTAAAGGTGTAAGTAAATTATCAGTGCTGCTTCCTGGGTATTTATAACGAACGGTTTACCCTTATAGTTACAATGTAAAGGGCTAGATTCTAATTTTTTTATTGCTTTAAGCAATTGTTCTTTCAAATTCGGGTATCTCCTATTACAATCTTCATCATTCTCACAACGCTCAAGAACAGTAAAAAGAGACCTTTCAAAATTCTCAATATTATAGTTTATGCCATTTGTTTCTGGCGCAAAAATTCCTGTAGTCACTATGCTCCGAACACTGTTGGGAAAGTCACGTATTATGGTTAATCCTAATCTGGTACCGTAAGAAACCCCTAAAAGATTCCATTGTTCATAACCCAACGCTTTTCGAAGATCCTCAAAATCAGCAGCATTTTCTTTGCTAGTATATCCTGCAAGGTCTACCCCTTCCTGTTTCATAGCGTACTTACATATGGAAAATATAGAGTCCATTGCCTTAATTTCGCCTTCGTTATCCAGATCTTGTCTCATAATACTAAACATAGCCTCTCCCATTTCAATGCAGTTTGCTTCTGACGTTCCGGTTCCTCGCTGATCCATTAGCACAATATCCCTATCGTTTCTAAGAGGGTGATTTTCCCAGAACTCTGCATGAATAACGGTTGGCCCACCTGGGCCTCCTTGCAAAAAAACAATAGGTGCTTTTAGAGAATCGCCCTTTTTGGCCTTTAATACTTTATATACCAATTTGAGGGTTCGGGAATTGGGATTTTTTCGGTTTTCAGGGACTTCCAAAATGCCATCTATGACTTCATTTGAAGAAGTTGAACTACAAGCACATAAAAGCACTACCAAAATTAAAATTATCCATGAACGCATATTTATTCAAATTTATTGATTCTATAGGGTCTATTAGTGATTATTTAAAAAGAAAAAGATAGTACTATAAATCGACTTTTTCTCATTTGTGAATCTTAGTTTATTTGTTTTTAATAACTGGCAACTACCTAAAAAACGCAATATTGTATTTACCTCCTAATATATGTAAACCAATACAACCAAACATACGCAAAAAACCTACAACTATAGTCTAGCTCTAACTTAACAAAATCATCATAGATTATCTTCTTTGATCAACATATAATTAGCAACCCATTGAAATCCAACAAAACCAAAAATAAAGAGTATCGAAAAAGAATTAAACACTTCATCATTTGAAAAAGTCAATCCTATCGCTAAGAATCCTATTACTGCTAATGCAATAGTATAAATCAATAGTCCATGCTTGTTTTTTGAAGGAGAAAACATTGTACCCAAAGGGAGCATCATGGCAAATCCAAATATGGCAACACTCAACATTTTTGGTTCAGACGTGGCAAAGTAAAGTAATATTCCTATGAGAAAAACACCTAAACTTATCGCAACAAAATTTGAACTTGTTTTTTCCTTTTTGTCAAGGAGTAATTGCCCATATTTATTGAATCTCAGAAATAGATTGCTAATAGGAGCAATTATCCATGTTGAAAACGCTATTAAAGCAAGAGCAACTACCAAAGGAATGAGATACGGTTGTAGCGTTTCATTATGGCGAGCTAAGCCCTTTAGTAGTCTAAAAAAGACATAAAAGCCGATAATTACACCCCATTGGTATTTTGCCGTCATGTTACTCATCCAAAAAGAGTATTTTAGGAATAACCTATAGACGGGGTTAGTTGCTTTTAATGCTTCAAGCATTCCCGCCTGTCCATATTCAAAAGTTGGATCGTTGGACAATGACACCTTAAAATGTTCCAGAGCTTTTTTATGATTTCCTTTTTCCAATAATCCCCAACCATAATTTGCATGGGTATAAGCATTGTTTGGGTCTTCTCTTAATGCGCCTTCTATGGTTGCAAATGATTCTTCGCTCCTATTTAGTTTATTTAATGCTGTGCTTCTTGTGTTTAGAGCCAATATGTTTTCAGCATCTATTTCCAAAGATCTATTTGCAATTGCAAGTGCATCATCAAACTGCTTTCTTGCTAATTTGACACTTGCTAATAAAGCAAAGTAATCGGCGTCATAAGCATCTAACTCAATTGCTTGCTTGATTTGAGTTTCTGCTTCACTTAATTTATCTTGCTGAATAGCAATACGTGATTTAGTATAAAACAAATGAGGTGTATCGGGAGACAAACCTATTGCATTATCTATTACACTATTTGCTCTGTCAAATTTATCCTGTTGTAGATTTGTTTCAGCGAGCAATGAAAGGAAACTGATATTGTTTGGGTCTTCATGAAGCAAATCTGAAAGTATTTTTTCTGCCTCAGCAAACCTTTTCTGATCAATGAGCACTTCAACTTTTGATAGTCTATTGTCTTCCATTATTTACTTTTTAATTTTTAAGTAGTTCAAAATATCATCATAGAGCCCTGAGTCGTTGGCAAACATGGCAAAGTTTTTGGCCGTAGAAAACCATTCTTGTGTACTCGGCTTATGCTTTTTCAAAGCCTGTAACAAGTCCTTTGTTTCAATAGGCTTTGGAATACCATCACTAAAGGAAGATTCAAGTTTTTGCTCAATAGCTATATCAATAATAGCATCAATATCTGCACCCGAATACTTTTCCGCTTTCTTGGCTATAGATTGCAAGTCAATTGTCCCTGTTGGTTTACTATTAAGCTTTAATCTTAAAATAGATTCTCTTGTTATCACATCGGGCGGCGGCACAAATACAATTCTATCAAATCTTCCCGGTCTTCTAAAAGCTGGGTCTAGATTCCAGGGCGTGTTAGTAGCTCCAATTATCAATACACCTTCATTTATACTATCAATTCCGTCAAGTTCTTGCAAAAACTGATTTATTAGATGCCTACTACTGGATTGTTTCATATCACTCCTACTTGCACCTAAGGCATCAATTTCATCAATGAAAAGAACACAAGGCGTATTGTCTCGTGCTAACTGAAAAACGTCATGTAGATTTTTTTCGCTGTTGCCAATCCACATATCTAGAATGTCATTTAAACTAACATTGATAAATTTTGCATTTACTTGACCCGCCGTGGCCTTGGCAATAAACGTTTTTCCGCAACCAGGAGGCCCATAAAGCAAAATACCTCCACCAATTTTTTTACCATAAGCTTTGTAAAGTTCGGGATGAAGAAGCGGCTTAATAATCTTTAATTCTATTTCTTTCTTTACAGTATCCATCCCCCCAACATCACTAAAATCAATATTTGGTTTCTGAAGAAAGCGATCATCTACTTCTTCATCAATTTCCAAATCCTCGATGTCCCCTCTTTGTCTCAAATGATTATCTAGCTCTTCATCAAAATAATTTGGATCAATATCCAATGCTTTTTTGTAAATATCAATCGCTTTGGATATCGAATTTTCTTTAAGTAATCCTTTTGCGTACAACGCAAAAATTTCTTTGTCGTTTGTCCCATTATCAATTACCTCTTCCAATATTACGTTACATGCAGAAAAGCTTCCTTTTTTATAGAACACCTTTGCAAGTCCAATTTTTGCTTTATCAGCATTTGTTGATTCAATAATATTCGAATATTGGGTCTCAGCTTCTTCAAGCCGATTTAACAACAGTAGATTATCCGCTAACAAAAGCCTTAAATGATGATTGTCTGGAGAGTACTTCAAAGCTTCTTGCAAACTTTCTATTGTATTGTCATTCATAACATTTCGTTGTTTTTTTCAGTTTTTAAGTCATTTACCCGTTTGAACTATTGATATAAAACATACCGTGGTGGCTTTAATCCATTCAACCGCAAATAAACAAGCATTTGACCTCTATGATGCGTTATATGGTCGGCAAGTAATAATAAAATTTGTCTTTTGGTCCTATTCGAACCAAAATAGTCTAACCTTTCGTCTAGTTTATTTATGTCAAAATTTGAAATGAGCTCTATAGTTTTGCTAAAAGTCTCGTCGATTTTGTCAATCATTTCCTCTTTCGATTTATTGTCCACTTTAAGTTCCGTATCGGTATTCCAATCCCTGGCTTCACGTCCACCTATTAAGGATTGACTATGCCAATCCATTGCCCAGCCAATGTGCATTAAATTTTCTGAAAAACTCATTGATTCAGGCGTTGCTTTAAAATTATATTTTCCTTTTGGCATAGTTTCCGCTACAAGGATTAAATATTTTCTTGAATTCTCCAATCGCTCTAAATACTCCTCGATAAAGTTATTTTCTTGGGCAAAAAGTGACGATGAGAAAGAAGAAAACAATACTATTGAAATCAGGACTATTATATTTTTCATAACTTTCAATTTCTTTAGAGTTTTCAATTTCTGTTTGGTTTTGTCACAATAAATAGCAATACCTCTCAATAAACCTAATATTGCATTTACTCCCCTAATATAGATAAATAAACACAACCAAATATACGCAAAAACCTACAACAACAGCACAGTTCTAATTAAACAAAATTACCAACAAACCGCTCCTTTAAAGAAAGCTTATTCCGGTAATGGTAAAAAGCAAAAAACTGTCACGCAGAGCGCAACGCAGTGAAGCGAAGCATCTCTCATCCAAAAGTAAGATGTTGCATTCCTCTGTCATGCCTGCGTAGGCAGGCATCCACCTAAAACCCAAACGCTTCAAACGAGCAAACAAAATCGATTACAAATTCTTCCCGTTAAAAAAGTATATTTTCGGCCTACCGATAAAACCCCTGAAAATCAAGGTAGAAGGAAGACATAGGGATGAAAATCTTGTTTGACCCCGAAGCAATGAGGGGGAGGTATTTTCATCCGTTTATTAGGCAAGCTTTTTATTTTATAATTCATATTTCATTTTATAAAATTCTAAAAACTTACTTGTAAAAATTTTAATTTCCCTTTTTCCTTTAATTTTTGTGCTTAAATAAAGCACAAGAGTGAACACAAAAATAAAAGTATAAATAACCCAATATTTTTTTGAAATTATAAACGATGTGAGTGTGTGGCTAATTCAGTTCGATTTGTGCCACCGATTTCGGAGTCATTGTGCCATTGATTTCGGTTTAAACCGT
>NZ_BAABCY010000025.1:0-3216 GCF_039539345.1 Snuella lapsa
TTGTTTTGGCTTGGTGGTAAACCGAAAGTGATTTCCTTCGAACTGCCCTACTGTATATACACAGAACGTTGGCATTAATATAAAAAAACATATGACATTTCCATTTGACATCACAATACAACTAAACCAATCTGGAATTACAGGTATTCAAAATAAAACGATAAAAGTCAATGGAGGAATAACAACTTTTTTAGGACCAAATGGTTCTGGCAAAACACAACTTCTTAGAGGGCTAAAAAATAGTTTAGGAACTCATTCTAATGGGAAAAAGATAAGATATGTGTCTGCAGGCAGATTAGGTCCAATGGAAACTTATCGCTCAGATTACGATGGACAAAGAGGAGGACGACCTAGATTTGATGAAGCTACATTTGGTAACAAATCATCAACGACTCGTAGACATCAAAATGAGACGATTCTAGGTGATTTTGGAACACTTTCGGAAAGACCTGATATTCTTATAAAAGTGCAAGAAAGATTGAGAAAACTCTTCAAACGCGATTTGACATTAGATTGGGATGGTGGAGTTCTTAAAGTGTTTTTTTCTAGAGTTGACGAAACAAATAATAATAATTATTCTTCGGCAAGAGAAGCAAGTGGACTTTTACATTTAGTTGCAATTCTTGCATCACTTTATGATGACGAGGTGGGTTGCTTATTAATTGATGAACCAGAAGTATCTCTACATCCACAATTACAATCATTTGTAATGGATGAAATTATTAAGGTAGCTGGTGCAAATAACCAACCAGGAAAGAAACTGGTATTTATCTCTACTCATTCAACGGAATTTATTGAAATTAGTTCGGTTCAACAATTATCAACAATTGTTTTCTGCAAAGATATTTTAGACCAGCCTGTTCAAATTGACCCAACCATTGGAGAATTTCAAAGTAGAAAATTACAGGCACTTTTGACTAGGCTTGGACAAGAACATAAATTAGCTCTTTTTTGTCATTCACCACTTCTTGTTGAAGGTCCTAGCGATGAAATTATTTGCTCGGCAATTAATAGAAAACTTAATATAAATCTAGAGGCTGCAGGTTCTCAAATTTTACCAGTTACAGGAAAGGGACAATTTCCAGTAGTTATAAAATTAATGAGACTTATAGGTAAAAAACCCGCATTACTTGGAGACGCTGATGCACTAACTGATAATTTAGACATTATTAGTGTGTTTACGACTCTTGATAAGGCAAATTTTTATGCTAGTGAATTAGGTCATCGAGATGCGCCAGAATTTGCCCGTAATATATATAATGATTTCTGTCAACTAATTGCAAATAATTGGGCAGATATTCAATCTCACGCAGAACAACATTATTATTGGATTAATAGAGACACTGATAAAGATGAGTTAATTGCTAAAAGAAGAAGTGCTTTTTGTTGGTTATTTACAACTGATGATTCTACTTTATCTTCAATTGACAATGGAGGGAATTGGCTTACTATAAAAAGTAGACTTTCAAGACTACTAGAACTTCTAGAAAAATTAGGTTGTTTCATCTTAAGAAAGGGCACAATCGAAGCATATTATCAGTACGTGTCAACTCTTACGAATGATGAAAAACCAAATGCCGCATCTTACGAGGTAAATGGATTAATAAGCGAAACAACTGAAAACGTGGCTTCAAATTACTCTGATATAATAAGAGCTTTGGACTATTGCTCACAAGCAGAAAAGATAAATGAAGCTGAAGCAATTCGTGATTTATTGCTCGCTATTGTTTCACCAGCTCTAGCAAAAATTAATAATGAAAGTACCGAAAATGAGCTAAAAATATATTCAAAAAATTTGTTTGGCGCAAAATCTAGTTTATTTGATTTAGCTATAGAAGTGGAAGGTGAAGACATATATTTGATTGTTAATTTAGCATCTGATATTCTAGAAGTTAATGGGTTTCCATTAAAAATAAAAAAAGGAAGTAATCCGATTGAAATTGTGAACAATTCATTAAGATTAAACTAAATACTAATGCCAATAACTAAGCGTTCGTATGGTCGGTACGGCCAAACATGGACGCCGTGTTGACTGAACCGTTTGTTAGTCGGTTAGCCTACTATGGGGACTGCCTTATTTAATTGATTAAAAATCTTGTGTTCAAATGGATATCTGCCTTACTGAAATAAATTCAGCACAAGTCGTAGGTATGACAGAGGGATTTATTGTCTTACTTTATTCCATTGCTACATGAATTAATTCTCTTACTTTTATTCAGTAAAAAAGAGACTTTTTGTGAGGTCTCGCGTTGTGCATAATTTGATAATTAGAATATTTATAAAACATGAAAAAAATATTCATATTCACTTTACTCTCTTTTTTCGGTTGTAAAAACGAACCGATTTGCACTGTGAATGAAAATAACGCTGGAAAAGAAATATATGATTTGGATGAGGCGACTTGCTTCATTGCATTAAAGCTAATTAAGAAAAAATCCGACTTGAATTTGATACGTGACGCTCTACTTGCGGAAATGAATTATATGGATAAAATTGGACTGAATTCTGGCAATCCGAATCCTGAACACGAACCGGAATCGAATACCGAATTGGATATCAACCTCATGGTGGAATACGCTCTGAATGAGGAAAAAGTTGAACTGACTAAAGAAGAATTAATCAAAATCTATGATGCCGAAGTTGAATATTTAATGTTTATAGGAGTTGTAGATGAATAAAAACTATGCACAATAACAAGTGTTCATGTGGTCAGAACGGCCAAACATGAACACCATGCCTATCCTGAGCATCTCGACAAGCTCGATACTGGCTCAGACTAAAGGCAGGTATGACAACGGAGTTTGACTTCTTATTTTTTCCATTGCCACATGAAATAATTCTCTTACTTTTATTAAAAACCAGGGACGTTTTGAGAGGTCTCCTGTTGTGCGTAATTTGACAAATGAAAGAAACCATATTCAAAAATGAAAAATCATTGAATATTTTGAATTTATTAATTCAGAATGGACATTACAAAGGATTTGTGGAGTCAGGAAGATTTGAATTAACTCGAAATCACTTTCCAAACAACTATAAAATTACTGGAATTCTAAATGATATTGGAGAATTTGAGATCACTTCATCTCTCAAAATAAATATGTTTGGAAGCGGAAAAATTTTGGCGATTGTTGGAATTTTGCTCACACTGGCTATTTCGGCGTGACCATGCCACGTATTTCGGTCAAACAGTGCCACTTTGAGAGATCCTGCAATGAT
>NZ_BAABCY010000026.1:0-8096 GCF_039539345.1 Snuella lapsa
CTCTGAACATTACACCCATTGAATCCAATCAACTATCTCTATGGGCGGCTTAAACAAGATTCACGTTAAATTAATTTACATAACTAAAACCATCTTACTTACCTAAGATAGAAAATTCTTGTGACACGATATTACAGGGTTACCTGCCAATGCTTCGTATTAACAACAAAAAAGCACCCATTTTAGAGGGTGCTTAAACTTAATTTAATTAAATACAGATATTGCCTGCTATTAACAATTTCTTAATCGTGTCTTAGCCTGTGAAATAGGATAAAATCCCTATGACTATAATAACCAATAACACAGATAATACAATATCGATTTTACTATAACTGCCTTTGGATAGCTTTTTATCCTCAATCGTTAATGTTCCAAAGGACAGGCCTTTTATACGCTCATAATTTGGCGGGGTGGTTGCTAAACTCATCAGCACACATAATCCTACCGAGAATACAAACATAAAGATTGCCATATGTGCAAAATTAATCGTAGCAAAACCATACATAATTCCTGAGGCTACCTGCTCACCAGTTTCTCTAAAATGGCTTATTTGCGGTTGATAATATATCTCGGATGCCAGGCGTATAATAAGTAACCCAAGTCCTGTAAGCAATGTAGTTATTGCTGCTTGGGAATTGGTGCGCTTCCAAATAATCCCTAATAGGAATACGGCTGTTACTGGGGGTGCAATATAAGACTGTACATTTTGAAGATACTGGTACATAACACCACCTCCTATCTTTTCCATAATTGGAATCCATAATATTCCCAAAAACACGATTACTGCTGTAGCCACCTTACCAATACTCAACAACTCCTTTTCTGTTTTATTAGGTCTCAACTTTTTATATACATCAATAGTAAAAATGGTTGAACACGAGTTAAATACGGATGCCAACGAACTCATTAAAGCTGCCATTAATCCTCCAGCAACCAGCCCTTTTAGACCTATTGGCAACAATGCCTTAACTAGCATTGGAAAAGCCCTGTCTGCCTTATCCAATCCAAAAACTTCAGGATTTTGAATACTTAAAGCAAAAGCGATAATACCTGGTATTAAAAAAATGAAGATGGGAAGCAATTTTAAGTATGCTCCAAAAATAGCGCCTCTTCTACCAACCTTAATATTATTTGCTGCCAGCGTTCTTTGTACAATGTACTGATCGGTACACCAATACCAAATACCAACAATGGTTCCACCAAATAACAGTCCCGTCCAAGGGAAATCGGGATCACTCATTGGACGCCACATATTAAAATGCTCGGGGCTAACACTTTTAACAGTACTTGAAAGCTGGTTCCATCCTCCAACCTCTTGAAGTCCTAAATAAGTAATAATTACCGATCCCAAAATAAGAATTATGGTTTGCAGGGTCTCTGTATAAATTACGGCCTTCATTCCTCCTATAATGGTATAAACTCCTGTAAAAATGACAATGCCTATGGCTCCATACCAAAAAGGAATCCCTAATAATTCGGATACAACAATACCGCCCGCATAAATGGTAACGGATACTTTGGTTAACACATAGCCCACCAAGGAAAAAAGCGATAAAAACCAACGGGATCGGCTATCGAACCTTTTTTCTAGAAATTCGGGCATGGTAAAGGCTCCACTTCGGATATAAAAAGGCAGAAACAACCATCCTAAAAGCAAAACAATCCAAGCATGCAGTTCGTAATGAGCCATAGGTGTTCCAGATTCGAACCCTGTTCCTGCCAAACCCACAACATGCTCCGAACCAATGTTGGAAGCGAATATGGAGGCTCCTATTACAAACCATCCCACATTACGCCCTGCCAAAAAATAATCTTCAGTATTTTTGTTCTTTTGTAAAACTACCCATACTGCTACAGCAATAAGAGCTAAAAAATAAATTCCGAGGACTACCCAGTCCCAACTTTCTAGAACAGTACCCATACCATCTGTTTTTTTTATATATATTGGTTGATTATATTTTCAAACAATTCTTGTTTACCACTTTGTAATGCTAACTCGCCATTGTCTTGTGCTATCTCATACAAATCCCTTAAATTCAACTTTCCTGCTTCAAAATCTTTTCCTTTTCCTGAATCGAAGGAACTATATCGCTTCGTCCTTAATGCTTCATAGGGCGACGAGTTAACAATCTTATCGGCAATAAGTAAGGCTCGTGCAAAAGTATCTGCACCACCAATATGTGCATAGAATACATCTTCCATATCGGTAGAATTCCTTCTTATTTTAGCATCAAAATTAATACCGCCTCCCTGAAGTCCACCAGCTTTTAAGAATACAAGCATGGCCTCGGTAGTTTCCTGAATATTGTTAGGAAACTGGTCTGTATCCCAACCATTCTGGTAATCGCCTCTGTTCGCATCTAAACTTCCTAGCATACCAGCATTGGCCGCAACCTGCATTTCATGTTGGAACGTATGTTGCGCCAAAGTAGCATGGTTTACTTCTATATTCATCTTAAAATCCTTTTCTAAACCATACTTGTGTAAAAAACCTATTGCGGTGGCAGCATCGAAATCGTATTGGTGCTTCATAGGTTCCATTGGTTTAGGCTCTATAAAGAAATTTCCTTCAAATCCTTGTGCTCTGGCATAGTCTCTTGCCATGGCCAGAAATTGCCCCATATGATCCAGTTCGCGTCCCATATCTGTATTAAGCAAGGACATATAACCTTCTCGCCCCCCCCAAAACACATAGTTTTCACCATCTAATGCTATCGTTGCGTCCAAAGCCAGCTTTATCTGTCCGCCTGCTCTAGCTAACACATTAAAATCTGGATTGGTCGCAGCCCCATTCATATAACGTGGGTTGGAGAAACAATTTGCTGTTCCCCATAGCAATTTAATACCAGAACCGGCTTTCTTCTGTTTAATGTATTCTGTAATGGTTGCTAATCGCTTTTCGGATTCTGCAAATGTGGCACCTTCCTGAATGAGGTCGAAATCATGAAAGCAAAAATAATCGAAGCCCATTTTGCTAATAAACTCGAAAGCTGCATCTGCTTTGTCTTTTGCGGCCTGAACAGGATCTGAAGACTGATCCCATTCAAAATTTTGCGTTCCTGGCCCAAATGGATCACTTCCCTGGCCACAGAAGGTATGCCAATAGGCAATGGCAAATTTAAAATGCTCGCGCATGGTTTTTCCTGCCACTACCTGATCTGGGTTGTAATATTTAAAAGCCAGGGGATTATCCGATTCTTTCCCTTCATATTTTATGGCATTAATGCCTTTAAAGTATTCTTTGTTTCCTATAACTGCCATGATATAACTATTTTAATGATTCTTTGTTTATAATTAATTCTAATTCTTCTTTCCACTTTTTGTAAGCTTCCAAATACGCCGTTTTATCTGTAGAGGGCTTAAATGTTGTTACGAGGTCGTTTTCAACAATCCATTTTCCAAAATTTTCGACACCTCCTTTATGTAAACCTGCTGCTCTAGCTGCTCCAATAGCACCAGTTGTATTGTAAATCTCAATTTCCTGACCTATTAAGGTCGCTACAGTATTGGCAAAAATGTCTGAACGGAACAAATTGTCATTACCAGCGCGTATCACTTTGGCCTGGATACCATCTGATTTTAATATCTCGATGCCATAGACAAAAGAAAATGCTATACCTTCTAAAGCAGCACGACAGATATGACTCTTGTTATGATTGTTCAGGTTAACGTTTAACAGTCGTGTACCTATTTCTTTATTATTCAACATTCGCTCTGCTCCGTTCCCAAAAGGGATTAAACAAACGCCATCTGCACCTAATGGTACGCCTTCTGCCAAAGTATTCATTTCTTCGTATGAACTTACATCTAAGTTGTTAAGCAACCAACGGTATTGAATACCTGCACCGTTAATATTTAGCAGTTTACCTATTCGCGGTTCTGATTTTTTATAATTTACATGTGCAAAATTATTAACACGCGTATGTTCTTTACCCGAAAGTTTATCTGTAACCGCATACACCACGCCCGAAGTACCTCCTGTTGCAGCAACTTCTCCTGGGTTAAACACATTTAACGACAGTGCGTTGTTTGGCTGGTCGCCAGCTCGGTAAAGGATAGGAGTGCCCTCAACAAGACCACTTTCTTCGGCTCCCTTTTTAGCGACTGTTGACTGTTCTCCAAACGTATCGACAATATCGGGCACCAATGAAGCTTCAAAACCGTAATACTCCAAGAGGAAGTTAGCAACATCATCTTCCTTAAAATCCCAAAAAATCCCTTCGGATAATCCTGATATGGTTGTATTGATCTTATTGGAGAGCTTATAGGCAATGTAATCGCCTGGCAGCATAAACTTATAAGCCTGTTCGTAAATTTCAGGCTCATTCTCCTTTACCCATTTCAACTTGGAAGCCGTAAAATTAGCTGGTGAATTTAGCACATGGCTGGCACAGGTATCTACACCTAAATCCTGAAAGGCCTTATTTCCAATATCGACAGCACGGCTATCGCACCAAATTATGCTCTTTCTTAAAGGCTTTCCTGCTTTATCAACTAATACCAAACCATGCATTTGATACGAAATTCCAACTCCTTTAATCTGCTCTCCAGAGATTTGACACTGCGCCTTTAATCGATTAATGGCTTTACAAACATGTTGCCACCAAATATCAGGATCCTGTTCGGCCCAACCGTTTTTTAAGGCCAACATGCTCATTTCTGTTTCGGGTTCCTGCACAAGCCCCAAACGTTTTCCACTATCTGATTCAACCAAAGCGGCTTTTATGGATGAACTTCCTATATCTAATCCTAAATAATACATAATTTATAACGATTCTCTTATTGTAATTTTAGTGGGTACATAATGCTTCATGGGTTCATGACTTGTAATGAATTCAGCGGCTTTTACCCCCAAAGTTTCAAAATTGGTGGATACTACGGTAATACCTTTGTAAATAAACTTTTTCATTGGTGTCTCGTTATAAGACAAAAAACCAACATCTTCTCCAGGCTCAAAGCCCATATCCCGGCATTGTTCCAAAAACTTACCCAAAATGCGATCACTTACACTTATGTAGGCTTTGCCGCTTTCTACCTTAAAGGCTTTAGAATTCTCAACAATGTTGTAATGGAATTGATGCTCTTTACAGAACTTCTCAAAAAAGACAAGTGTTTCCTTGGGGTGATACGTGAATTCGGGATATATAAAACTCAAAGACCTGTACTTTTTTAAACTGTCCTTAATGCTTACTAATGCCTCGTAAAAGGCTTTTCCAAAATCTTGAAATACATAATTATGATCTGAATTGGAATGAATGTTCCAATCAATTAACAACAACTTATCTTTATCAATTTCAGAAAGCACACGGGGTACTTCCTTATGGTTAAACCCCATAACCACATACTTGTAGTATTTACCTTTGGTATTCCTAAATATGGTTTTAAAATTATCGGGGTTATAATGATGAAATTGTAGGTCTACAATAATATTATCTGGTAAATTATTGATAAAAGCCCCGTACAGCACTTCTTTATAAGCCTTAAAGGTGTCTAAAACTAAAAGCACCTTGATACTATTTCCAGAAATAAAATACCCTTTGTTGGGAGTAGATTTAATAATGCCATCCTTCTTTAATTGGGAATAGGCTTTAAAAACAGTATCCCTTGCCATTCCGTAATCTTTACTGAATGCGTTAATAGATGGTAATGAATCTCCTATTTTTAAAACATTGTTCTCCAGCCCTTCTGTAACAGCATTTATTATTTGTTGATATTTGGGAATGCCCAAATTATCATCCAGAACCAACCTAAGCTTGTTTTTACTCATCTCCAATTTACGTTCTAAAATTGTTATTTTTTGTGCAACACACAAAAGCAGCACAGAACAGCACAGAACACAATATTATAAATAAATTTTATTTTCTCAAAACCTTGTTAATAAATTATTCGAACTTCTAAAACTGTTGGAAACTAAAAATATGACCTATTTTTGTCCTCAAAAGGAATTTACATGCAATATTACGAAGCTACACTTACCGTTAATAAAACAGACATTGATGATCTAGACCATGTTAACAACGTGTGTTATGTACAGTGGGTAGAAGATATTGCTAAAAAGCACTGGCTCCAAAATGCCCCTAAACAAATACAAGATACTTACTTTTGGGTAATGCTTTCGCATTGTATTGAATATAAAGGAGAGGCGTTTTTAAACGACATGATTCGGCTTAAAACCTACATTAGTAAATCGGAAGGGCTTACCAGTATCCGTATTGTTGAATTTTTTAATGAGCACACCAATAAATTATTGGCAAAATCGGAAACCACTTGGTGTTTAATTAAGTCGGAAACAAGGAAACCTGCCAGAATTACACAGGAGATAAAGAATCTATTTTTAAAATAATTCACCTAAATACTAATTCCTCTTTTTTTAAGTTATATTTAAGTTTTTTGTATTAAACTATTTTATACTAGTATTGCCTATTAAATTTTATCACTTTATGAAACGCCCGGTATATTTTGTACTTACATTCTTTTTTTTGGTATTATGGAGTTCTTGCCGAAAAGATTTTGATTTTTCACCAAGTACCGGAACACTTGAATTCTCTAAGGACACTGTTTACTTAGATACTGTTTTCACAAACATAGGATCTAGCACTTACCAATTAAAAGTCTATAATAAAAGTAACAAGGATATAGTTATTCCCTCGGTAAAACTTGGCATGGGAGAAGATTCGGAATACCGATTAAATGTAGATGGTATCCCTGGAAAGCTATTTGAGAATGTTGAAATATTAGCCAAGGACAGTTTATATATTTTTATTGAAACCACGGTAGACATAGCTAACAAGCCTACTACAGAAAATCAATTTTTATATACGGATGCCATTGAATTTGATTCGGGTGCTAACCAGCAAAAAGTACCCCTTGTTACTCTTGTTAAAGATGCGGTATTTATATATCCCAACAGAGATGATACAACCAAGATTATTGAAACCTTAACGCTTAATATCGATGGCGAGGTTGTAGAAACAACATTGCAAGGTCGTGAATTACTCCCGGAAGAGCTCAACTTCACCAATGAAAAACCTTATGTTATTTATGGCTTTGCAGCCGTTCCTAATGGAGAAACATTGACTATTGATGCTGGTGCACGTATTTATTTTCATGCAGAATCAGGACTAATAGTAACCGATGGTGCATCTTTAAAAATAAATGGCACTTATAGTGCAGATCAAGAACTTTTGGAAAACGAAGTTATCTTTGAAGGAGATCGTTTAGAGCCCTCCTTTTCGGATACTCCTGGACAATGGGGCACTATCTGGCTTTTTGAAGGCAGTACAGATAACCAAATTAACTACGCAACCATCAAAAATGCTTCTGTTGGCATTTTATGTGATGGAGATGCCAATGCTACATCAAGTAAACTAAATATAAACAATTCGCAAATCTATAATTCCAGTAATTTTGGCATACTAGCCAGAAACACTTCAATAACAGGCGAAAACATTGTTATCAACAATTCTGGACAATCATCGTTTGCAGGTATTTTTGGTGGCAAATACAACTTTACCCACAGTACCATTGCCAATTATTGGTCTAATGGATTTAGACAGTTTCCTGCCCTTTTACTAAATAATTACACAACCGATGATGACGGCATTACTCATATAGCCAATTTAACAGAAGCCAACTTTAATAACTGTATTATTTATGGCAATGATAATCCGGAAATTCTATTGGACGAGGTTGTGGACAATACAGTAAACTTCAATTTTAAGTTTACTAATTGTTTAATTCGCTTTCAAGATTCCAACAACAACTTTACAGGGCCTAATTATGATTTAACAGACACCAATCATTATCAGGATAATATCTTTAATGAAGAACCTCATTTTAAAGACCCTGTTAAAAATCAAATGATCATTGGTCAAGAATCGGCCGCCATTGATAATGGTTTGGATTTATTTGCTGCACAAGTGCCTTTTGATATTTTAAATGTAGACCGAACCGCTTCTCCAGATCTGGGTGCTTATCAACATATTGTTTTTGAAGAAAATAACTAACAAAAAAAGCCTGCACAACGGTAGCCATGGTCGGAAGATTTTTTCTTCCGACTTTTTTTGTTTTATAGGGTAGATTATTTTGCAATATTC
>NZ_BAABCY010000027.1:0-47572 GCF_039539345.1 Snuella lapsa
CCGTCTCTGAACATTACACCCATTGAATCCAATCAACTATCTCTATGGGCGGCTTAAACAAGATTCACGTTTTATTAACAAAATACAGTGCAAACAAATTTGACATTGTAAAAAGTATTATCGAACTTCGTTTTATGTTCAAGAAATAGAAAACAACATCCATATCGCAAGCGTTACTATGGAGCAACGAGATTTATTAAAGGACCAGATCGAACAATTAGGTAAAGTATTAGCAAAGATACTTTCCGACTTTCTAGGATTAAAATCTAAAGGTCAGGGCTCCCAAAAAATTGAAATTACAGACCAACGCTTGTTAAGTGAACTTGACATTGATATTAAAATGTTAGCTGATTTCACAAAAAAAGAACTTAAAAACTATTTTATCGCTCGAAAGTTCACTGCTAATCATTTAGAGATTTTATCGGACTATTTAAATGAAACTGGCAAAGTTGAAAATGCACTAAATAAAGAAGAGGTCAAAATACGTTTAAGAATAGCTGTTGAGCTCTTAGAAATTGCCGATGAAATTTCCAATACCCTGTCATTAGACAGGATTAATAAAAAAAAATGACATTACAAACTCATTAAAACAAAAAGACCTAATGGGTTAACCATTTCAACTTAAAATTACTCCCCTGGAAAATCCGCTTTCCGCTTTTCTAAAAAAGCAGAAGTTCCCTCCTTGAAATCGGCCGTTCCAAAACTTTTACCAAAGGCCTCAATCTCTACATCAAATCCATTAATACCGTCTTTATAATTTGCATTAATAGCTTTTATTGCAGCTCCTATAGCTACTGAAGAATTGCGCATTATTTTAGTTGCAATTTTTTTACATAACAATAGAAGTTCTTCCTGTGTGGTAACATGATTAACCAAACCATAGTTTAGTGCCTGATTAGCATCTATCATACCCGAAGTCATAATAAGCTCCATAGCACGCCCCTTACCTATAAGTTGTGGCAGGCGCTGTGTTCCACCATAACCAGGAATAACACCCAAAGACACCTCGGGCAGCCCCATTTTAGCATTATCACTCGCCACTCTAAAATGACAGGCCATAGCCAATTCCAGACCACCACCAAGAGCAAAACCATTAATAGCCGCTATAACCGGGGTTGATAAATTCTCAATATAATCAAACAATGTTTCCTGTCCTTTTGCAGCAAGCTCGACACCTTGGGTCACACTAAAATTTGCAAACTCACTAATATCTGCACCTGCTACAAAGGCCTTTTCTCCGCTTCCAGTTATTATAATGACTTTGGTTTCACTATTAGAGTCGGCATACTCTATGGCACTCCTCAACTCTTCAATAGTCAACCTATTTAAAGCATTTAACTTATTAGGCCTATTAATAGTGATAACAACAACCCCTCCTTCTTCTTGATATACAATATTATTGTAGTTCATAATTTTAATTTTAAAATTTTAACAAACCTAAATTATTCTATAGGAAACGATACTTTAAAAGTAGTGCCTTTATCCTTTTTGGACACAAACGAAATAGTACCATTATAAGTTTCAACAATATTCTTAACCATAGCAAGCCCTAGCCCCATACCACTAGTCTTTGTTGTAAATTTAGGCTCAAATATCTTATGCTTGTTCTCTTCAGAAACCCCAGCCCCATTATCTGCAACAGTAATCATCACGTCCTTCTGGTCTGTCTCTACATTAATAACAATGCGCGGTATGATAGTATCTGGCATAGACTGAATACTGTTTTTAACAAGATTGGTAACAACACGTATAAGCTGTGTTCTATCAAATTTTGCTATAATATCATTGGAAGTGGCTTTAAATTCAATATAATCCTCATTAAAGATATCTAAAGCCAGTTTTATTATTTCAACCACATTCAGGGTCTCATTCTTTTGCGCTGGCATTTTAGCAAAGGTTGAAAAAGCCGATGCTATGGAGCTCATAGTGTCTATTTGCTGAATTAAGGTCTTACTATATTCATCGAGTTTTTGGTGAATATTTTCATCTTTAGGATCGAACTTACGCTGAAAATTCTGAACAGTTAAACGCATAGGTGTCAACGGGTTCTTGATCTCATGGGCTACCTGTTTTGCCATTTCCCTCCAAGCTTGCTCCCTTTCACTTGTCGCTAATTTTACAGCACTCTCTTCAAGTTCATCAATCATACTGTTATAGGAATTAACCAAAGCGGTGATCTCCTCACTTGTATCGTTGATATCAATCTTCTCATTACTCTTTTCCAGTCGCGTGGCATTAATCTTATCACTAATGGTCTTTAATGACTTGGTAATGTATTTAGACAGCAAAAAGGCAATAACAATTGCCATGATTAAAACCAGTAGAAACGCATAGCCTATACGCTTTAAAAACTCATCCAATTCTTTAGCAAGAAAATCGTCATTTTCTAAGTACGGTAAGTTTAATATGGCTAGGTTCTTTGACTTTTGATCGGTGATATACGTATATGATGACTGGAATGTTTCTCCGTTTGCCACATGCTTATCCACAAAGCGATGTTCAAGCGTGTTAGTTATTGTATTTAATTCTACCGAGTGAAATAAGTCATTTAAAATTTCCGCATCCAAACATTGATTTTCAATATCCTTGTTCAAATCTACCTGTGTAGAAACCAACAAGCCCCCCTCTAGGTCATATAAGTTAATATGAAGTTTGTGAATATCTGTTATTTTGTATAGTTCCTCTTTAAAGATTATTGGGATATTTTCTGTTCTAACCTCCCAGGTATTCTGCCTGGAATTTAAAACACTTTTAATATGGGTTTGAATATTTATCTCTTTACGCTCAAGTCGCTGCTTATGATAATCTTCCCGTTCTTCCTTATATTGGTAAATAGCTACCGTAGAGATAAGAATGGAGGCCAGTAACACCAACAATATCATTGCCAAAAAAATGCGATTACGCAGAGAGAGCTTTCTAAGTTTCATTGAGTTCCATACATTTAAAGTAGCCTAAATATAGCAATAATCAAACCAAACAACCTAAGTCTAATTTAAAATACACTCACCAATATTACAGAAAACCTATTGGTTTAGAATTGAAATTTGATTTTTATGCTTCTGGATTTTTTTCTCGAATATTTTTATAGATTTTAAAGCCTAGAACAATAAGCACTCCCAAAACAATAATCCCCACAATGCCGTATATCCAGTTAATAGCACTTTTTAAAATAACCAAAAACACAACTGCAAATAAAATAAAGGTCGCTCCTTCATTCCAAATGCGCATAAAACTGGATGATTTTTTAACCACTCCTTCCTGCAACTGTTTAAAATATTGGTGCGTTTTTAAATGATAAACAAGCAGTAACACTACAAAACCCAATTTTACTTGCATCCAAGGCTGCTCTAAAAAATACGGTTGCAAAACAAGTAACCAAACAGCAAACAGCGTTGCCAATATCGCAGAAGGCCATGTAATAATATACCACAGCCGCTTAGCCATTAACTTTAACTGTTTTCCTAAAATTTCCTTATCTGGTGATGGTTTATGAAAGGCTTCTATTTGATACACGAATAATCTGGGAATGTAAAACAGCCCTGCAAACCATGTAATAACAAAAATTAGGTGAAAAGCTTTGATGTAATAATAATAGGCCATAATTTAAAGAGTTTTTAATCCAACAAATCTATTTCTGGTTTTAGATTCCTTACTATTTCCCTATTCAAAAAATAGGCTGTTACCACTGTTGCAAGAACATCGGATATCGGAAACGACATCCATACGCCCAACTCACCATAAAATATGGGCAAAATCAAAATAAGCGGTATAAAAAACACCCCTTGCCTTAACAAGGTTAGCAAAAGTGCAGGCTTGGCTTTACCAATAGCCTGAAAATATGCCGCCCCTATAAGCTGTATCGCTATAATAGGTGTAGCAGCAAACACCCAGCGCATATCACTTGGTGTTTGTTCAATAACAGCAGGGTCAGTAGTAAATAAACGTGTTATAGCTTCTGGAAAAACCATCAACACAACAAAAACCAAAGTAGCCAAAACTGCCGCATACTTTATAGCCGTATTGATAATTTCCCTAACCCTCTTAAAGTTTCGGGCTCCATAATTATAGCCCGCAATAGGCAAAAAGCCTTGGGTAATCCCTAACACGGGAAACATCGCAAACATGAGCATCCTACCAACAATTGCATAAGCCGTTACCGATGTTTCACCTCCTAGGTTAAATAAAATATTGTTCATAAACAAATAAGTAATACTAACAACAGCTTGCCTAGACAAGGTAACAAAGCCTAAAGAACTTATTTCTTTTACAATAGACACATTCAGTCCAAAATGAGCAAAATTTAACTTTAATTCTGAATGCTTGGATGAAAAAAACCAAAATATATAAATAAAACAAATAAGATAAGACGCCGTAGTTGCCCAAGCAGCCCCTTCCATTCCAAAATCCAAAACCTTAATTAGAATATAGTCTAGTAACAAATTACTAACCGATGGTATCATCATGGCATACATAGCAAACTTAGGCTTTCCCTCTGCCCTAATAACCGTGTTTCCCATCATGCATAGTGCAAGAAAAGGCACACCATACAATACGATAATGTAGTATATCTTAGCTGGTTCAAAAATAGCGCCTTTACCTCCAAATAGCGGAATAAGCGTATCAACAAACCACAAACCTAAAACAACCATTGCCACTGTTAACAACAACGTTAAAGTAAGCTGGTTCCCAAAGGTTTTAAGCGCTTTCTTTTTATTATCTGCTCCCAGTGCTCGTGAAATAATCGAAGACCCTCCAACGCCAATAGCCATTCCCAATGCAGCAATAAAGAAAGATACTGGCAATACGACATTAATGGCAGCAATGGCCACCGAACCTATCCATCTACCTACAAAAATAGTATCGATTAAGATATTTAGGGACATGACCAAAATACCTATGGAAGCCGGAACTGCTTGCTTTACAAGCAGCTTCCCTATTGGCTGTGTTCCAAGATCTTGCGATGAAACTTTAGCCATTACACAGCAAGTGTTTCTTTTACTGCCCAGTCATTTATCCATTTAGACAATAAAGCAACCCACTCGCTATCATCGTTTAAGCAAGGAATGGTTATAAAATTCTCTCCGCCCATTTCATGAAAAATCTCCTGCCCCTCCATAGCGATCTCTTCCAAAGTTTCTAAGCAATCACTAACAAATGCTGGCGTTACAATTGCCATATTTTTTACACCTTGCTTACCTAAGCGCTCTATAGTCCTATCTGTATATGGCTGCAACCAGGGATCGAACCCTAAACGAGACTGAAAGGATGTAGAAAACGAGCCTTCTTTAAGCTGTAGCTTTTCTACCACCAATCTGGTGACTTCCAAACACTGATGCCTATAGCAAAACTCATGTGCTTTTGATGGTGCTGTACAGCAACTTTTGTCTATTTTGCAATGTGACTTGGTAATATCACTTTTACGGATGTGTCGTTCTGGCACCCCGTGGTATGAAAACAGCAAATGCTCGTAGTTTTTCCCTTCTAAATATTTTTTTATAGAATTAGAAAGTACTTCAATATAATCTGGTTTATTATAAAATGCTGGCACCGATGTTATTTTCAAATCACGAAAACAATCTTGTCGAAGTTCTTCCGCCAATACCGTAATGGTTTCAGTTGTAGCCATAGCAAATTGAGGGTATAAAGGGAACAACAACACCTCATCTACACCTTTATCAACCAACTCCTGAAGCCCTTTTTTAATAGTCATACTACCATAACGCATGGCCAAAGCCATAGGCACCTCTACTTGCTTTTGTATTTTAGCCCTTAACCTTTCAGAAATAACAATAAGCGGCGAGCCTTCTTCCCACCATATCTTTTTATAAGCCGCAGCCGATGCTTTGGGTCTTGTTTTTAAAATAATACCTTTAACAAGTGCTGTTCTTGCCACCAAAGGGATATCAATAACACGCTCATCCATTAAAAACTCTCCCAGATAACGTTTAACATCTTTTGGGTCTGGACTATCTGGAGACCCGAGGTTTACAAGTAAAATTCCTTTCATTTAATTATTTTAAATAATAAAATACGAACCGATTTGGCTTTACTTCAAAAGGTTCATCTATAAATCTGTTTACGATAACGACATTAAATACTTTTTGGGCGTTGTCCCATATTTTTTTTTAAATGCTGCTATAAAGTGACTAGCCGTACTATACCCCACTTTATGCCCAACTTCATTTACATTATTTTCTCCAGATTCCAATAATTTTCGGGCAACTTCCATTTTGTAATCAAACAAAAAGCTGAAGACCGAATCACCATAAATTTGCTTAAATCCTTCTTTAAGTTTCTTAATGTTCAAGCCAATTTCATCGGCCAACTCCTGCAAACTGGGTGGTTCGGACATGCGAGCTACCACAATATCTTTAGCTTTCCTAATTTTAATCACATTGGTTTCATCAACTAAAAACGGGCATTGCTCAATATCGGCTTCCTCACTTCTATTAAAATAAAGACTTAACAACTCATACGCTTTTCCCTTAAAATAAATAGGCTTTATGGATTGATTTAAATTGTAGTTGATTAACTGATTCAAGACAATAGCCATAGAAGGCGTAATGGTTCGTTCTTTATAATATTTCTTATCCTTATTATCCTCATTTAAAAATGAAATATAATCTGCTTCTTGTGAAAACAACCCATGAAACTTTTTTATGGAGATTAAAACAGAAACAATCCATGAATTAGGGCTCACTTCCAAGTTAATGGGTAAATCGCGTTGCGGATTGTACAATAGCAACGAGTTTTCCTCTTGTATATTTAAAGTATAGCGCCCCTGATTAAAGATAAAGGCACTTAAGCCTTTTACGCAAAAATGAAATTGAATATAATCGCTATTTATGTCTCTTACAACACTTTGGGACTCACTGCTATCGTTTTTAAATGTAAATACCAAAAACCCATCATCAACCTGAGTTTCCTCAAAAGAACTTTGAGCGACATTTTTTAAAGTACCATCTTCAGCTTTCATATACAAATTATTTAGATTTATTCTAAATTGGTTGATTAAAAACACTTGAATCTAGTGCAAAAATATGACTTTTATCATATATTTTTTAAAAAACCCCTTAAAAAACCACAAACGACACTAAAAGTTCTTCTAGCGTTATTTTTTTAACGACTATCCCTATATTTTTGTTTTTGCAATTTCCAATTTACAATGCAGAAGTACAACATATCACGAAGCAACTACTTTTACTCCATAGGTTTAAGCTACAAAAAGGCCGATGCTGAAATTAGAGGTCATTTTAGTTTAGATGATGACGCCAAACGCGCTTTGCTTAACCAAGCTAAAGAAAATGACGTTGAAAGTTTAGTTGTCACTTCTACCTGTAACCGAACAGAGATCTACGGATTTGCACAGCATCCATTTCAATTAATCCAATTACTTTGTGACAATACAAGAGGCACTATTGAAGAGTTTCAAAAAGTTGCCTACATATATAAAAACAAAGATGCCATTGCACATATGTTCCGTGTTGGCTCTGGATTGGACAGTCAGATCCTTGGGGATTTCGAAATTATAAGTCAGCTCAAGTCCAGTGCAAAAGCCTCTAAAAAGAATGGTTTATTAAACCCCTTTACCGAACGCTTGGTAAATGCTGTTATCCAAGCCAGTAAACGCATTAAAACCGAAACCAATATTTCTTCGGGAGCCACCTCGGTATCTTTTGCTTCTGTACAATACATTTTTAACACTATCGAAAACATATCGGATAAAAACATTTTACTTTTTGGCACGGGAAAGATAGGGCGAAATACTTGTGAAAACTTGGTAAAACACACCAAGAATGAGCACATCACACTAATTAACCGGACTAAAGACAAAGCCGAAAAAATTGCTGGAAAATTTAATCTGATAGTTAAAGATTATGCCAACTTACAGGAAGAAATAAGTAAATCTGATATCCTAATTGTCGCCACCGGAGCACAACACCCCACGATAGACAAACACATTATCCAAACCAAAAAGCCTCTTCTAATTTTAGATCTTTCAATCCCTAAAAATGTAGATTCTAATGTTGAAGAACTTAACAACATATCGTTAGTTCATTTAGATCATTTATCAAAAATAACCGATAAAACCTTAGAAGATCGCAAAAAGCACATTCCCCTTGCCGAAGCTATTATTGAAGAGGTAAAAAAGGAATTTGGCGACTGGCTAGAGACCCGCAAATTTGCACCAACAATAAAAGCTTTAAAACACAAGCTTACCGATTTTGCTTTAGCCGAACTAGATACACAACGTAAAAAAAATACAGACTTTAATGAAGCACAAGCAAAGCTGATAAGCAATAATATTATCCAAAAGATTACTAACCACTTTGCCCATCATTTAAAGGATGACAATATCTCTACCGACGAGAGCCTCGAACTTATAAAAAAAGTGTTTCAGCTAGAAGAAACCCCAACAAATGTCTAAAACCATAAGAATTGGCACGCGCGATAGCGAATTAGCGCTATGGCAAGCCAAAATAGTACAACAGCAACTCGAAAAACTAGGTCATAAAACACAATTAATCCCAGTAAAATCCACTGGTGATTTAGTTTTAGATAAACCCCTATACGAACTAGGAATAACCGGCATATTTACCAGAACTTTGGATATCGCCATGCTAAATCATGATATTGATATAGCCGTACACTCTTTAAAAGATGTCCCAACCATACTACCCAAAGGCATCGTGCAAGCAGCTGTTTTAAAAAGGGGCAACGTTAACGACACTCTGGTATTTAAAAAGAATGAAGAGTTTTTGGGCTCTCCAAACGCTGTTGTTGCCACAGGTAGTTTACGCCGACGTGCACAATGGCTAAACAGATACCCAACACACACTATCGAAGATTTAAGGGGCAATGTAAACTCTCGACTACAAAAACTTGCAGACAACGACCACTGGAACGGTGCTATTTTTGCGGCCGCTGGTATAGGACGCATTGGTATTCGTCCAGAAGAAGCCATCAATTTAGAATGGATGATCCCAGCTCCTGCACAAGGTGCCATTATGATAACCGCCCTCGAAGAAGACGAAGAAACTAGAACTATTTGTCACGAACTTAATCATGAAGAAACTGAAATATGCACAAGCATTGAGCGTGCGTTTTTAAATAAATTAGAAGGTGGCTGTACGGCCCCTATCGGTGCCCTCGCCAAAATTAAGGATGATGAAATAACATTTAAAGGCGTCCTTTTAAGTGCCGATGGTTCCAACCGCATTGATGTAACCCGTGTTGAAAAATTAGGAAAACACCAAGACATCGCTGCCTTTTGTGCCAATTATATTATTGATCGTGGCGGCAAACGCCTTATGGACAACATAAAGCAGTCCAATCGTAAAACAAATATTTATTCTACAAAATCCTTTACCGAAGACCAGCGCCTTTTATTCCACGAAAAAGTAACCGCCAAAAGTTCTGATTTTGTAAAAATAAGCCTGAATAGGATTTCACCTTACTTTTTAAAATCCGAAATACAAAATGTTGTTATAACCAGTAAAAATGCTGTTGAATCGTTAATTACAAATTACTCGGCTATAGAGCTTCAATTTAAAAATATATATTGTGTTGGACGCCGAACAAAACGATTGATTGAAAACAAAATAGGAAAAGTTAAACATGCCGAAAATAACGCTAAAAAATTGGCAGATTATCTCGTTGAATACATTGAAGGTAACGAAGTAACCTACTTTTGTAGCGATTTAAGGCTTGATGATTTACCTTCAATTTTAACCGAAAACAATATAAAAGTAAACGAAATTGAAGCTTACCAAACCAAATATGACGGCATAAAAATAGAAGATTCCGTGGAAGGAGTTATGTTTTACAGCCCATCAACAGTTGAAAGCTTTGCACAAAAGAACAACAATGAGGTAATCGCCTTTTGTATTGGTGAAACCACAGCAAAAGAAGCCAGAAAACATTTTAAAGATGTTAGAATAGCCAAAGTTCCAACCGTAGAAAGTGTAATCGAATTAGTAAATGAACATTATGTTTAATCGCAGATAGCTACTAGCTATTTGCTCTTCACAGAAATACTGTCTAAAAAACCAATAGCAACTTAAACCTAAAGCCACCTAAAAAAATGAGAGACTTTAAAAAACTTGATATTTGGAAGAACGGAATTGATTTAGTAAAATTAGTCTATCAATTATCCGAAAAACTACCTTCTGAAGAAAAGTTTGACCTAAGAAGTCAAATAACAAGAGCTGCCACCTCAATACCATCAAATATAGCTGAAGGTTGTAGTAGGAATAGTGAAGTTGAATTTAAGCGCTTTCTAGAAATTGCTATGGGATCACTTTTTGAAGTAGAAACACAACTTATAATAACCCAAGAATTAAGATTTATAAGACCTAATGAACTTGAAGCTCTTTTCGATTTAATCCATAAAGAGGCAAAAATGATAAATAGTCTAATTAATAAAATAAAAAACAGCTAAGGGCTAATGGCCAAAAGCTTTCCACACAATATGATAAAAAACGATTTATTTTTAAGAGCTTTAAAGGGAGAAACAGTAAACCGCCCTCCGGTTTGGATGATGCGCCAAGCAGGACGATACTTGCCAGAATTTATGGCTATTCGTGAGAAATATGATTTCTTTACACGCTGTCGCACACCCGAATTAGCAAGTGAAATTACGGTACAGCCCATTCGCAGATACGGTATGGATGCCGCAATTTTATTTAGTGACATTCTAGTAATCCCACAGGCTATGAACATAGAGGTACAAATGAAACCTAACTTTGGACCTTATCTTCCAAACCCTATACGTAACCAAAAAGATGTCGACAATGTTGTTGTCCCTGACGTTACCGTTGAATTAGACTATGTCTACCAAGCGATTAAAGCCACTAAAGAATTATTAAACAACGAGGTTCCGCTCATTGGCTTTGCAGGTTCCCCATGGACTATTTTATGTTATTGTGTACAAGGACAAGGCAGTAAGACCTTCGATAAAGCCAAAGCATTTTGTTTTACAAATCCAGTAGCTGCCCATCAACTGCTTCAAAAAATAACCGATACGACAATTGCCTATTTAAAAGAAAAAGTAAAAGCAGGTGTGAATGCTGTTCAAATTTTTGATTCTTGGGGCGGGATGTTATCACCAACCGATTACCAAGAATTCTCATGGCAATACATTAACCAAATTATTGAAGCCCTAAAAGATGACACCCCTGTTATTGCCTTTGGAAAAGGCTGTTGGTTTGCCCTTGGCGAAATGGCAAAATCGAATGCCTCTGCACTAGGAATCGATTGGACTTGTTCGGCGCAAAATGCACGTTATTTAACAGGAGGGAACATTACCTTGCAAGGTAATTTTGACCCTGCTCGATTATTATCGCCTCCAACAGAAATTAAAAAACAAGTACATCAAATGATTAATGATTTTGGAAAAGATAAATATATCGTTAATCTGGGACACGGTATTTTACCCAACATCCCATTAGACCATGCCAAAGCCTTTATTGATGCCGTAAAAGAATACAATGCTTAAAAACATAGCAAAAGGAATACGTACATATTTTGAGGCATTTACCTTAATGTCTAAGCTCAAACTATGGAAGTTTTTTATCATTCCTATTGCTATAAGCATTATAACCGCCTTGTTAATAGGCGTCTCAGCTTATGGGCTTTCCGATAATATCGGCTTTTACATTTCAAAAATATGGATTTGGGAATGGGGCAAAGAAACATTTGCTGCGATTGGCAATGTTATTGGTGGATTAATTATTATAACGCTAGGGCTTATCGTCTATAAGCACATAATTATGGCACTGTCGGCACCATTTATGAGTCCTGTATCCGAAAGGATTGAAAACCATTTTTTAGAAGCAGATTCCAAATTAAAGCAACAACGTAGAAACACAACTTTTATGGAACAGTTATGGCGCGGTATTCGAATCAACATTAGAAACTTGGCCATGGAACTCCTATTAAGCATTCCTATTCTGGTAATAAGCTTTATTCCTGTAATTGGTATTTTTTCGGCTTTACTGCTCTTTTTAGTTCAAGCTTACTATGCTGGTTTTGGTAATATGGATTATACATTGGAACGCCATTTAAAATACAACGAAAGTTTAGCTTTTGTACGTAACCACCGTGGTTTAGCCATTGGAAATGGTGCTGTATTTATGCTGTTTTTATTAATTCCGATAATTGGCGTTATATTAGTACTACCCTTATCGGTTACGGCAGCTTCAAAAAATACAATTGAAGCGCTACAATTAAAAGGCAACTAAACCATGAATGAAAATAACATTCTCTCTCCTTTCCAAAAATTTGTCAAAATAGAAGGCTTTAGTGGCATTCTTTTGTTGTCGGCAACTATTGTAGCACTGTTTTGGGCCAATTCTTCTTTTTCGGAGAGTTATAACACACTTTGGCAATACAAAATAGGGGTTAGCACTGAGAGTTTTGAACTATACAAGCCTTTAATTCTCTGGATTAATGATGGTTTGATGGCTATTTTCTTTTTCTTGATAGGATTAGAAATTAAAAGAGAATTCCTCATTGGCGAATTAAATTCGCCTAAAAAATTAGCATTTCCCCTTTTTGGTGCACTAGGCGGTATGATTATTCCAGTAATATTGTTTGTTTGCGCGAACCAAAATCCAGACACGCTCAAAGGCTGGGGCATTCCAATGGCCACAGATATTGCCTTTTCTTTAGCTATTTTAAATGCCTTAGGAAAAAGAGTTCCTTTAAGCCTTAAGGTGTTTTTAACTGCGTTTGCCATAGTAGACGACCTAGGAGCAGTACTTGTTATTGCTCTATTTTACAGCGGCGCTATTAAGATTAGCTTATTGGGCATAGCTATTGGCCTGTTAACTGTATTATACCTTTTATCCTTTAAAGGCTTTTACTCCAAATTCTTAACAATTACTCTAGGAGTAGTTATTTGGACACTATTTCTTAAAGCAGGTATCCACCCCACATTGGCGGGTATTTTGCTAGCTTTTTCCATACCCATTAGGCAAAAAATAAAAACACCTGAATTTATAGACAATCTCGTAAAAATAACGAACAATATTAAGCAAGCCGCTATTTCAAAAAAACCAATCCTGTCTAAAGAACAAATACAGGAGATTGATGATTTGGAAGACTGGACAAACAAATACCAGTCACCACTGCAACACTTAGAACATAACCTGCACGATTGGGTAGCTTACTTTATCATTCCAATTTTCGCCCTGGCCAATGCAGGCGTGATTCTTAATAGTGATGTGCCCTTGGAAACATCGTTGGTTATAAACATCGTCATCTGCTTGGTTTTAGGTAAAAGTGTCGGTATTTCGGCAGTGGTATTACTAGCAAAAAAGTTAAAGCTTATAGACATCCCTTCAGACATTAACAAGCTTCAAATACTCGGCGTTTCGTTTTTAGCAGGCATCGGTTTTACCATGGCTATTTTTATTGCCGGGCTAGCCTTCAGCTCCAGTCCGACATACATCGATTCAGCCAAAATAGGCATCCTGATAGGATCCTTTATTTCAGCCGTTATCGGTTACCTTATTTTAAGATTTCAAAAAAAGCATGAAAACTAAATTTTACGAATACATACAAACCCTTCAAGACCAGATCACTTCTAAACTAGAAGCTATTGACGGCAAGGCCAAATTCCGGGAAGACCTTTGGAAACGTCCCGAAGGTGGAGGCGGCAGGACACGCGTTATTGAAAATGGTGACGTTTTCGAAAAAGGAGGTGTTAACATTTCGGCAGTTCATGGGAAACTTCCCCAATCCATGCAGTCCTATTTTAAGGTTGGTGATGTCGATTTTTTTGCTTGTGGACTAAGCCTCGTGCTGCATCCAAAAAATCCTATGACGCCCACTGTACATGCCAATTGGCGCTATTTTGAAATGTACGATCAGGAAGGCGCTATCGTGGACAGTTGGTTTGGAGGCGGCCAAGACCTTACCCCTTACTATTTGTTTGAAGAAGATGCCAAGCATTTTCACCAGACCTGTAAGACCGTATGTGATAAGCATCATCCTAATTTTTATGAACATTACAAAAAGAAGTGCGATGACTACTTCTATAACACACACCGCAGCGAAGCCCGCGGCATAGGGGGACTGTTTTTCGATTACTGCAAAGCTTCGGAGGACATGACAATGGAAGACTGGTATAATTTCGTTACCGATGTAGGCAATAGCTTTTTAGAAGCTTATGTTCCCATCGTTGAAAAACGAAAAGACCTGCCATATACCAAAACGCAACGCACTTGGCAGGAAATAAGGCGCGGTCGTTACGTGGAATTTAATTTGGTTCACGATAAAGGCACCCTTTTCGGGTTGAAAACCAATGGCCGAATAGAAAGCATTCTAATGAGTTTACCGTCATATGTGCAATGGGTCTACGATCATCATCCGGAAAAAGGCAGTGATGAAGAAAAACTATTAAACGTATTAAAACAGCCTAAAGAATGGGCATAATAAATTGTTATTGCGGAAACTCAAAAACCTATGCCGAATGCTGTCAAAAGGCCCACATCGACATGGCATCGGTTACAACTGCCGAACAATTAATGCGTTCCAGGTACAGTGCTTTTGTATTAGCTGATGTGGATTATTTAATGCAAAGTCACCACAGTACCACACGTCCTATAAAAGAAAAAAATGCCATTGTTACTTGGGCCAAATCGGTGCACTGGATAAAATTAGACGTAATTGAAACCTTCAAAGGAAACCCACATGACCAGGAAGGAACAGTTACGTTTAATGCTTATTTTTACGAAAATGGAAAAATAGATGTCATTCATGAAAAGTCTGCTTTCATTAAAGAAAACAAGCACTGGAAATACTTAGGATTAAGTAAATAAAATCAAAGAATATGTTCCCACTAAGACGAAACAGAAGACTACGAAGCAATGAAGCCATCCGCTCACTGGTTCGCGAGACCATTATTAGCCCAAACGATTTTTTAGTACCCCTATTCGTGGTAGAAGGGAAGGGTATTAAAGAAGAAATTACATCCATGCCCAACTACTACCGATACAGCCTGGATCTGTTACAAAATGAAGTCAGAGAACTCTGGAAATTAGGCTTAAAGTCGGTATTGTTATTTGTTAAAGTACCCGATAATTTAAAGGACAATAAAGGCACGGAAGCTTTAAACCCTAACGGATTGATGCAACGCGCCATTAAAACCGTTAAAAATGCCTGCCCGGACATGTTGGTCATGACCGATGTGGCATTGGATCCCTATTCTGCTTACGGACACGATGGCATTATTGAAAACGGACACATACTAAACGACGAAACAGCTATAGTATTATCGGACATGAGTTTATCGCACGCACAGGCTGGAGCCGACTTTGTAGCCCCCAGCGACATGATGGACGGTCGCATTCTATCCATTCGAGAAGCCTTGGAACAAAACGGCTTTAAAAACACCGGTATTATGAGTTATTCGGCAAAATACGCTTCGGCTTTTTATGGCCCCTTCCGCGATGCTTTAGATTCTGCACCGGTAGACATGATAGATATTCCAAAAGACAAAAAAACATACCAGATGGATTATGGCAATCGCATTGAAGCCATAAGGGAAACTTTAATGGATATTGACGAGGGTGCCGATATCGTAATGGTAAAACCTGGGTTGTGTTATCTGGACATTGTCCGAGATATTAAAAATGAAGTAGACGTTCCTGTAGCTGTTTACCAAGTGTCTGGTGAATATGCCATGATCAAGGCTGCCGCCGAAAAAGGCTGGCTAGACCATGATGCTGTCATGCTGGAACAAACCACAGCCATTAAACGTGCCGGTGCCGATATTATAGCAAGCTACTTCGCCAAAGAGGTCGTTACATTACTTAATGGGTAATTCTAGCACCTTGACCGGGTGAATGACATAAACAAGTAAGGCTCTCAATTTCTTGAGAGCCTTACTATTGTTAAGTGAAAAAGAGCGGACTCGAACCACCGACCTCTTGACTGCCAGTGTTGGGATTAGGGTATTAATCACAACCAAAAACCAATTTATATTATTGATTTACAGGGTTTTAATAAATTTTGATTTCATTTGATATCAAACGAAATCAAGGGTTTGCGTGCAAATTGCGTGCAAATTTTTTATTAACTTTGAGTATCATGAACACCAGTATAAAACTTACTTTAGATACCCGTCGAAAGAAAAAAGACGATACTTTTCCAATCATTTTAAGGTTAAGTCATCTTCGCAAAACCACGTCTATACGGGTCGGAGAATCTGTGCCATTAATTTTTTGGGATGAAAAAAGTGAAAGCATAAAAAAATCTTATGGTGATTCAATTACTGTAAAACGCTTAAATAATAAACTCTTAAAAGCAAAAGTGCGTGCAAATAATGTAATTGATAGGTTAAATGAAAAGGAAGAACTCAATTATTTGTCTTTAACACAGCTAAAAAACAAAATCACTAAAAAGGTAACAGTCAACTCATTTTTTGAATACAGTGACAGCATTATAGAAGAGCTCAATAAAGTTGAACGTTATGGTAACGCAAACTCTTATTATGCCATCACCAAAATATTAAAAAAGTTCAATAAGGATAATGATTTAAAGTTCAATGAAGTTAATTATGACTTTCTTAAAAAGTTTGAGCAATTTCATTATTCCAGGGGCAACTCTACCAACGGCCTTGCCGTTTACATGAAAACAATTAGGGCGATTTATAACAAAGCTATTAAGGCTGGAATAATTTCTAAAGAAGCTTATCCTTTTACCAATTATAAAATTAAAACAACACCAACTGAAAAAAGAGCTCTTGACATTAGCAGTATTAAATCCATAATGCAGTTACAATTAAACGAAAATGATGGTTTATTCCATTACCGAAACTACTTTTTAACCTCCTATATGCTCTATGGCGTTTCGTTTATAGACATGGCATTTTTGAAACTTGAAAACATTGTAGATAACCGCATTAAATTCTTTAGAAGAAAAACGTCTAAACCGTACGACATTAAAATTACCCCTCAATTAAAAGAGATCCTTAAATTTTACATCAAGAATAAGAACAAATCGGATTTTATTTTTCCAATCATTACACGTGACACCTATGAGCTCCAATATAAGGATGTATTATGGGCGCGTAAAAGGTATAACCAAGGTTTAAAGGAAATTGCCGATAAATGCAATATAGAACAGCGGTTAACTTCTTATGTTTCTCGCCATAGCTTTGCTACACAAGCGATGCTGCAAGATGTACCCCTACAAGCCATTTCCGCTATGCTTGGCCATAATCGCCTGTCCACTACACAAATTTATCTTAAATCTTTACCAAATGAGGTATTAGATGATTATAACAAAAAGTTGGTTGAAATATAATTACTTAAAACTCTCATAATCTCCCAAAATAGTATCTTCCCTTTTAACTAACGGGTCTAACCAATCAGCCTTTTCATTCGCCCAATTAATCCAGCTTTTTAATGATTGGCTCATTGAACTAGTTTTACTTGCATACTCTTTCTTTGCATTGATAAAACCCCTTAACTGTTCTGCTTTATAATAGCGCGTGGAATCCTCATATAAAAGATTAAATTTCTCAATTTCACTATTACGCAATTCTTTTAAGTCATCCTCTATTTTTTGTTTTCGTTTTTGCTCCTCTCTCCATTTTTCCCGTTCAATCTTTTCTGCCCTTTCCTTTATTGCCTGCTCCTCAAAATAATCTATAATCGAAGGTATTTTAGCTTCTAATTTTACAGATTTAGAGTCATGCCATTCCTTTCTAGGATAATCATCCCTTTTAAAAGCCAACTCACCAATGGGCTCTAATTCCGTTTCATTCCAAAGACCATTGTTTCTAACAATAATTCGCTTATTTTTTTCTCTTAGATATATTGGCGAATCAATACCATGAAGTGATACAACTGTTCCATAATATTCTTTAAACCAAATCTTAAAACCTCTTTCCTCAGCCAGTTTCACAAATAAATCCATAAAAATTAAGGCTCGAGAGACAAGTTTTGGTGTTACGGTAATATTCAAGATACCCTTAGACGTAGTAATCATTCCCTTAGAGGCATACCTATAAGACAGCTTTTTATTTGCTAAATCTTTTTTGGCAATAGCAACTAACTTATGTGACTTTGAAAGCTTTGCAGGTACAATAACTCTTTTTTTATCCAATTTATCGTTAATGGTTTCCAATTTGATTATCAAATCTTCGTCTCCATTTAATTCTGTCTTTTCAACATCTTTACCATGCTTAATTTTTGTCCAGTATCCACTTTTGGGCGTTGGAATATTAAACTTAGTACATTGCTCTTTAAGATAACTTGATTTTACATGAAATTGTTTGGATAAGGTAGATATTGGCTTAGACCAGACCAAATCATACAATTCTTTTCTTGTTAACTCTTTAGCTTCCATAATATTTTAAAATTATATTAGTAAATATCCGAGATTATTAGTAATTTTTACTAACTTTCTCGCAAATTTACTAAGATTGTATTTGTCCGATTTCATAAAAGAGCGTTTATCACTTGAAATATATTCCTTTAACAAGGAAGAGCTTCATGCTATTAGCCAAAAGAATAAATTATCCATATCTAGTGATTTATCATATCTGACAAAAAAGGGAGAGATTGTTCCTTTAAGAAAGGGATTCTATTTAATTATACCCCCAAGATATTCAAAACAGCAAAAGCTGCCCATTGAGCTTTATGTTGAAAACCTATTTAAATTTATTGAAAGACCTTACTATATAGGTTTATATTCAGCAGCTAAACTACAAGGGGCCGGTCATCAACAAATCCAAAAGGATTATGTTGTAACCATGCCACCCACTCTACTAAATATTAAAAAGTCAAATACAAATATTCATTTTTTTACTACATCTAATTGGCCAAAAAAAAATATTATAAGTAGAAAATCTGATGCAGGGTATTTTAAAATTTCCGATGCAATATTAACGTCTGTAGATTTAATATATCATCAAACAAAGTTAGGAGGCATAAACAGGATGCTCGCAATTATTGAAGAATTAACTGAAGAGGTTAAATTAGAAAACTTAAAAGATTTACTTTCATGGTATCCACATAGAAGTTCCTTACAACGTCTTGGTTTTATATTAGAAGAGCTCCAAGCAGATACTCAATTAATAGAACTACTTAAAAACCACTTGAAAGACACAACCTACTTTCCTGTTTTATTAAGCCCTAAATCAAAAGAAAAACCTGGAGCAGTTGATAATTTTTGGAAAGTTGATGTTAATATAAGATTAGAAAACGACCTATGATTCCTAAGCCCTATATCGCTAAGTGGCAAGAGCATGCTCCTTGGAAAGAATTTTCACAAATAGAACAAGATTTAGTTATAAGCCGAACTTTAATAGCTATTTTTTCAGATGGTTTTCTAAGAGAAAACCTAGCCTTTAGAGGTGGCACAGCATTACATAAGCTATACTTAAACCCGGCTCCAAGGTATTCTGAAGATATTGATTTAGTACAAATCAAACCTGGCCCCATTAAACCTATCATGAAACGTCTTCAGGACGTAATTACTTTTTTTGAAGAACCGAGAAAAACACAGGTAAGGGGACATGGCGCAAAAGCATTATATCGTTTTACTTCAGAATACGAAGAAATAAGACTAAGGCTAAAATTAGAAATTAACTGTAAAGAACATTTTAATGTACTGGAATGGGTGGATTTCCCTTTTGAAGTTAACAACGAATGGTTTTCAGGAAAAGCCAAAATAAAAACATATAACATAAACGAGCTTTTAGGAACAAAACTCCGAGCCCTATACCAGCGTAGTAAAGGAAGAGATTTATTTGATTTAGACTATTCAAGATTAAATATGAAGCTAGATTTAGACCAAATCGTCCATTGCTTTAACGAGTATATGACTTTTGCTACAGGCAACAGACCCCCAAGCCAAAAAGAGTTTTTATTAAACATTGAAGAAAAAGAAAACGACCTTAGTTTTACAGGTGACATGGAAGCACTTTTAAGACCAGAGATAAATTATAATCAAAACGCTGCATTTGAGTGGCTCAAAAAAGAAATCATAGAAGAATTCAAATAGAAGCGTTATTAACTTCACCAAACCATAGTAACACCTCCAAATATCTTTTGCAGTTTGCTACGCTCCATAATTTTTACTAAAACCTAATTTAATTGATTTTAAACCACTAAATTTTAATTAAGGAACTCCTTTCACTTTGAAAGCTCCTTAAACCTACAAAAGGCATTCGCTAATTTTATTTGGTGAGGGCTTTTGCATTCCGCTTCAAAAATAGCTGGATTTGCTACCATAATAAAACGTGTACGAGCCCTTGATACAGCCACATTAAATCGGTTTGGACTAAATAGAAAGTCCATACCGCGAGGGGCTTCTTCCAAACTGGAAGTGGCTACAGAGTAAATAATTACGGGAGCTTCCTGTCCTTGAAATTTATCAACCGTGCCAACCTCAAAATTAGGCAATCGTTGTTTGATAGCCTGAACCTGTGCATTGTAAGGAGTAATGATTTTTATATCATTGAACGTCAAGGTAGTTTCTTCACCTCTTTCATTAACAAAAGTAACATTACCTCCAGTCAGGTGCGCTACAATTTCCAACACCTTCTCAACCTCTTCGGAAGAAGAGTTGGTATTACCAATATGTTCAACTTCTTCAAGGTACAATCCTGCTCCAGCATACCTTGAACTAATTATCCGTTGTTGGTCGAGATGGTCTTTTGATTGTAATCTGTTCTCATAAAAGAGCTCTGACACAAACATATTGATAGATGGATGCATGCGCCAGGTTTTAGCTAAAAAGACTCCTTGCTCATCTGAAACGGTTTTCTCGCCCTGTAACACGTGTTCTAAAGCTGATACTTCAGTACCGTCCGGATGTACACCTTGTTGTGGTTGCTTCAATTGTTGTGGGTCACCCAAAAGTACTAGGTTTGAGCAGCAGTGTGAAACAGCGAGCGTATCAATTAAAGATAATTGACCAGCTTCATCCAAAAAAAGATAATCCACGCTACCTTCATAAGGTGGTTTACTCCACATAAATGAAGTTCCTCCTATAACGTGCACATTGCCCATGCTCGCTTGAATAACATTTTCATCTTTGCTAACTGTCCAAGGGGAAGGATTATCCGGATTAGGCTCAGTTTTCTGTATCATTTGAATGTCAAATCCTCCCTCTTGAGCCAACTCCCAAACTTTAGTCAATAAGTTTGTGATAACCTTGTGACTAAGTGCTGTAATCCCGATTTTCTTGCCTTGTTGGGCCAATCGTACAATAAGATGACTTCCCATAAAACTTTTGCCCGCACCTGGAGGGCCTTGAACAGGCAGATAACTATGGTTTAGTTTGGCTGCAAAGTTAAATGTTCTTTCCAGAGTATCCTCTTTGTAGGTCAATACCTTTGTTAAACTAGGAGGGGTATTCAAGAGCAACTGTCTTGCTGCTCGGTACATTTCAACTTCACTGTCCATTCCATTGTCTACAATCCATTCCGCCAACCTAATGATAGCTTCTTCTTTAGCGCTGGAATTCACATTTTCCAAACTCATGACGGTAATTGGGTGAGGCAGATCAATTTTAGACGGTCCCTTTTTGATTCGAAGTATCCCAGCATCAACGTCAATTTCATGAATATTGCCCAGCTTATTATCTTCTTGATCCTCCAAAGAATGACCCGGACGCAAATCACACTCCTGAGATGGAAATGTATACATATCAACCACACTTCTTTTTTCAGGCTCTCGATTACCAGTATATTTTAGAAATGATATTGCCTTTCTCTCTTCCAAAAGTTCATCTTCTGGAAGCTCTTTTAATCGGAAAAATTCCCACCAAAATGACTTCTTTTCTCTGCGATACCAATCCAGCATATTTGCAAGAATGAACTGAGCCTGCTCAATCTTACTTCGTTCTGACTTTACAGGAGGAACTCCATCAAGTAAGGCTTCCATAATCGGCTTAATACGTTCTTGATGTGCTGTGATATTATCACTGGCTTCACCATCCCCATCTTCAGGCCGTGTTATGTTTACTCCCTCTTTGATAAGCACTTCGCGTATCTCTTCTAACCACGCTTGAAGCCTAACTAGTGATTCGCAATCATCTTGATTGTAGAGTTGGACGGCTTCTTTGGTTGCCTTTGTTAATTTATCAATATTACCTGTTTGAAGAAGTAGCTCTAGTTGGGATTTATGACTTGAGAGGTCTCGTAAATTCATCTTGCGCTCATATTTAAAAAATATCTCTAAGTCCTTGATCGAGTATTTCTCAACGCTAGCTCGAATGGATTGTCTAACAACACTATATAGATCGACAAAAGTATTTGACCGCAAAAATGTGTCGATTTCATTTTCGCACGATGCGTATTTACCCATCAACCTCTTAAAAGCTGTAACTTCATAAGGTGCATAGTGGTATATATGGAGTGAGGGATCTTCTAGTTTTAGCTTATAGGCAAAGTCAATGAATTGTTCAAAAATCACTTTTTCTTCTGCTTCGTTTTTAGCCCAAAGAGCATGGTACATACCTTTATGAACGTAACCAACCATATATTCAAGGCCATCAGGCTCAACCATACGGTCACCTTCTAAATCAAGATAAATATCATTCTTGGAAGGTTCTGGTAGTTTATACAACCCTTTACCCTCTTCAATATCTAAGGTTTCGTAGATAGGTTCGTAACCGTTTTGTCTACTCACATACTGAACACGTCCCTGTTCTCGCAGTTTGTTGAATGTCTCCTTAACTCCCTTAGAAGGCTCAAATGGTACTGGCAAATCAAGTTTTGCCAATTTCTCTAGTGTATCAACATCATGCAGTTTGAATTCCTTCATTTGGGATTTACCCATTCCAGCTACAAAAGTTAGATGGTCATCTTTTCTTCTTATTGCATTACAGTTCAACCACCATTTGCAAATATCACAATGACTCACAGGATCAGGGTAAGTATCCTCATTATTGAGGATTGATGTCTCCAAGTTCCGTTTCACTAGTCTAATGTATGCTACATGTTCATCATATCGGTATCGCTCTTCTCCATTAGGCTTAATCACACCCATATACTCTGGAGGTATACCTTGGATTTGAGCTACGCGCTCCGAATAAAGACCAATCTGAAGTATTGTTCCGGCTTTCGTTTCATTTGCTAGTTTGGTATCCCATACTTCGTATGACCAGTCTCCCAAATTGCTAGGTCTATCAACTTTCTTTAAAAAGTCAGCCCAGCCACTCCATTTATCACCTTCCTTTAACCTTGCTTGGTAAATCACATCTACACCCTCTTTCATTGCATCTATTGTGTGACTCTCTGCATTTGGGTCTTCTGCACTGATTTCTGCAACAGTTTTACCTTCATCTTTGATCTCCTTTAGATAATTCTCCTCAAACTCAATACCTTTCTCCTTAAGCATTTTCAAAACATGATTAGTGTATTGTTCAGGATCTACTATTTCGCCTTTTGTATGCTGTTTGTTAAGCTGAGTGAGATGTTTGCAACTGCTGTGAGAAGACAAATCGGATGGGCTATAAATAATCCGGTTATTAATGTATTTCATATAAAAATTGTAGAAAAGTTGTTCTTTGAAAAACTATGTTAATCGGTATAAGTCATTTGCCTAATAATTTGTGCATTGTGTTATAGTATCCCGAAGGGTGCTATGCACTATACATTAATAAACTTTTTGGGCATTGTCATCTTCAGAAATCTGTCTCATGTATTTATTGATCTTTCACTAATACTTTTTAATGCGACGGTCTGCTTAAATTAATATTTTATCATATAAAAAATCTCGGTAGACCTTGTTGTCTTTTGAGGTTAAAAATATGTTCATCCGTTTAATTATCTTCATCCCAACCTTCCTCACTATCAGTTAATTCTAAAGCTTTAACAGATTGAATAGCGCTACCCGCAATTCCTTTTATAGAGGCGTACATATCAATAGTATTTGTAACCACCTTTTCAATTTGTTTCTCTCTTTGCTTCCAAATACGTTGCATAGAACGTTTTTCACTTTCTAAATCGTTTTTCATTGTAGAAAAGCCTTCAACAATGGCCTCTACCTGCATTCGGAAATTATTACTTGTCAAATAATCATAAAGCATGTGCATCTTGTCTCCTTTTCCTTCTTGTGAAGCAACTGCAAGGCTCAACTGAATTACTGATTCCCTTAATACTGCACAAAGGCCTTTGAATTCTTCATAACTACAAATCCAAACTCCATCTTTAATTCCCATTCGTTTAAAGTCTGACGGCATTGCCTCTGTTACCAGAACACCTATATCTGCTCCTTTCTCACGCATATCGGCTTTGAACTTTTCTATCCAACTCGGATGAAAATCTTTAGTACGCTTACTCTCGTAATAAATCTTCCCACAATTTTGACGACTTCTCGTATTCACGATTTGAATGCAATCTCCTCCTCTTGCTCCTTTCTTAATTTCTTCAATAGAATCCAAAGGGAATTGGGCTGCCAACCACTCCTCTATTGCTAGCTCCTGAACTTCACCCTGCATTTGCATAGAACCTTGTTCCTGCTTCCGTTTCATTTCTTCGGTAAGCTTCTTCTGATCTTCTAACTGTTTTTGAAGTTCTTTGAACTTTAACTCGTTTTTCTCTTCTTCAGCTTTTCTAATCTTTTCTTTTTCTTCAACTAAAGTTTCATTCAACTTCTTCTGAGCTTCAGCTTCAGCTGCTTCTTTTAACTCTGCCTTTTCTCGTTTGAGTTTTTCTATTTCAGCTTTTGTTCTATTAAGTTCCTTAATTTGCTCAGACTTCTCATTCAATTCTTTCTGCAAAGCATTGAACTGCTCAGAGTTCTCCTCTGTGAGTTTTGCTTTGAGTTTTTCTTCGATCGCTTTTTTCTCCTCTTTTAACTGCTTTTCCAAACGTTCCTGAAACAACTCATTTTGCTGTTTCTTCTTCTCTTCAAAGGCTTTACGATCGGTTTCTAGCTTTTCCTGATCCGATTGAAATCTCTTCTTTTCTTCTGCAAGTTGAGACTGATACTTTTGTTTTATCTCCTCTTCTAGTTGATGAGCAAGTATATCCTGAACATCAATCGAAGTTCCGCAGTTAGGACATTTTATTTGGGTTTCGTTATTCATAATATTTCTGCTTTCTTTTATTAAATGCTGGCATAGCTCCTTCAAGTACGTTCACTATTCTCGTATTCACCTCTCGATTTTCTATACTTCCTGAGATATATTGAAATTTGTTCTTCTCTTTTTTATCGATATCAACCCATATTATTTGCTCAGCATCTGCGACTACCGCCAGATTTGGGTTATGCGTGACTAATATGATTTGTCTTTTTTGCTTAGCCCTTCTTATAAAAGGAACTAAAACATTTGCTACGCTATGATTGTCTAGGTTATCTTCTGGTTGATCTAAAATGAGCGGAATATCATTATTATCCAGAAGTAGATAAAATACTAATAACAATGCACCTCTTTCTCCTGGAGATAATTGTTCAAGGTTCTTTTCTCCTAATTTTAAGCGGTAATTGTAGTCTAGGTACTGGAGTGAATAGAGGTAGGAGTAGAATTCATCTAATTCAACAATTTGATCATCAACAAATCTGGTTTCATTGTTTTGCCCTTCACGGTAATCGTTGTTAAGCAATTGTATTATTTTGCGAATAAAATCCTTAATATCCTCAACTTTACTTGCATCACAATCTTCTAAAGCTTTTATCAATTGAACTAAACCTGTTTCTTTGCCATAAAAAGAACCCTTTTTTTGTTTTGATATAAAGTTCATGAACTTATCCTTAAAGTTCTCTTTGAAAACAATTGATGCATCTATATTTATATTGTAATCTTCAAGAAGAGATTTGTTTTCATCAATCTTCTCATCAATTTTCAGTTTCACTTTTCTGTAGATTTCAACAATTGTTTCTTTTATTGAAAAAATTCTTTCAGAATAGTTTAGAATTTCAGCTCTCTTAGTTTGAATTTCATTTTCTATTTCAAAATCTATATAGTGAAGTTCTTTCTCAAAGTATTTCAGAGTATTTGTTTTATCATCATCTCCTTCTATTTCAATCTTTTTAGCTTCAAATTGTTTCAAATCTTTAAGATAATCTTGGTATTGTTTCTGTGTGCTATCTAATTTCTTCTGTTCTTGATTAAGTTGATCATTTGCTTTTGCCAATTTACCTTCTAATGAATTTTCAGGATTTTGTTGATCACCACTAATTTCTTTTTGGATTTTATCAATGTTATCTTTTTTTAATTTTATCAACTTATCGAGTTCTTTGTAATCAAAATCAACTTTGATAATATTCTCAATTTTTAAGCTGTACTTTTCAGTCAGATCTTTGTATTCGCTTTGAAAATGAACTATTTCTTGTTCTTTTAACTTAAGATCTTGAACGAAGTTGTCTAACTCAGACTTCTCTACTATCAAATTTTGTTTAGTGTCTTTTTTCGAGGAAATTAAATTGGTAAGTTCATCAATTTGGATTTTAATTTTTTCAATTTTCTCTAAGGTTTCTTTGTTCAATCCAGAAAGTAGATTGTCTGAATTAGGGTCTTTAACTTCTTTTGGTTTTTCCAAAGCAGCTAATTCTTCCCTTTTTTGTTTTAATCTTCCTTGAATAGAAGCTACGTAATTCGGATTTTTTTTGTTCTCAAGCTTAATTAAACTACTAATTGCAGTTTGAAGGTCATCTTGTATTGATTTTATCTCCTTATCCGCTATTAACTTTTTATTCTCAATTAACTCACTGAAGTTTCTAAACGATAATTTATCCTCATCTTCTAAATGAGAAAAAACGACATTTTCAATTTCTTCTTGAAATGCCTTTGCTTTATCTATTTCATTCGTTAAGTCTTCAAAGTCCCCCTGTGGTAGATATTTAACTCTTGGTAGTTCATCAGGATCAGGGTTTTCATCTAGTTGAAATTGTGATTCAACACCACTTTCCCAAGTAATTTTACCCATAAAGTGTTTTGCTAAACTTCCTTTTCTAAATTTGTTCTTATTTAAAAAAGAAAAACTATCGGGTTTATTAAAGTTTCCGCACAAAGCTAGGATATCAGCAATAGCACTTTTACCACTTCCTTTATTCCCAATTATAGCAACAAGTTCGCTATTAAGTTCAATATTTACGTTCTCAAACCATTTTCCAAATTGATCAGAATATTCAGGTACTTTATTAATCTCAAGATGTTTTATGTATTTTGTTTGATTATTATGAACTTTCTTAAAAATAGCAGGCTCTTCACCTATGAAAACTCTTTCAATTGGCTCTATTAAGACTTGTTTTAAACCTTCGAATGTTGTATCAGCTTTAATCCAACAAAAACGATTAAGGTCAGGAACACAAATTAAACTACCATCCTTAGAACCATGATAATCCGAACCATGAATACAAGGTAAAAGCTTTCCATAAAAATTGATTATTTGTTCTATAGAATCTACTCCTTTACCCGAGAAATAAATACGGTCTGAATCTTGAGCTGAGAAAATGAAATGAACCCCAGAATATAAAATGTCTCTAATTCCTTGTAAATCTTTTATACCTGAAGCTCCATCTCCTGAGTTATTAGATATGCCAATTAGTATGTTGTTTTTAAGATTATCAGATAACTTATTGTACTCCTTAAAAAAAGTATCGTAGCTTATTGTAAATTCATTTAATCCCTTTTTAAAAGCAGCTTCCTCACTTATGTCAACTCTACTTACGTTACGACCTAGCTTTATTAAATCTTTTTTAGAACAGGTATAATTCTCTGCTCCAAATTCAAATTTGTGCAAAAACCTTTCAATACCATCTATTTCAAGAGCTTCTGGGTTAGGTATTATATGCAAATTGATCTTTTTATTACTACCCGTAACTGGTGTAATCCTTAATTCGATATTTGGAACGATAAAATCAAAATGAGATAACTCGTCTTTTCTATCTAAGACAAGTTTATAACCATCAAGAGAAAAATAGTCTGTAACTCCTAAAACAGAAACATCTTGTACCTGTTTTAACTCTTCGATAAATTTATCTTGTTTATCTTGAAGACTATCACCCTCAAATTGATCGTTTTTAGCACAGGTATATTCACTTGGTGCATGAAAATGTAAATCCCATTTTCTCCAATTTGCTCCTTTGATAAATTTATCTTTCATTCTGTTTTAAGTTTTGTATTCTGGTTTTTACTTTAAAAACACTCTAAACACGTGCTATCTCATTTATTAGATCCACAATTTTGTTATTACTAAATTGAGTATTAAAGTCAATTTTGACACTACCGTTGAAGAATTGTTCTGCATGTTTAATCTTCTGTTTTTCTTCATCTCGCAAACTGTCTTCTCCATGTACATTTTTTGTCTCTACAATGAAATGTAATTTCTTATCTCCATTCTCAAAGTTCAAGACATAGGCAAAATCTGGAGAATAACTTTTCCCCCCTGCTACTGGTATTTGAATAGAGTTCTTCGGAATCTTTGTAAACACAACGACTTCTTTAATTTCAGTTTCAATATTTACTTTTTCCAATTCAGAATCGTAGAATAGTTCTTCCAAGAAATAACTATCTGCAACTTTTGAATTTGCATGAAGTACTCCTACGTCTGAAGCATTTATTTCTTTAAGAACTTTTCCTGAACTATCTGTGAATTTTGTGGGATGAATACTATTTGACACCTTCTTATACTCGATACTGAATTTATCAATAGCGTTGTACATTAAGTAGTTGTCAAAATTTTGTTTGATTATTCGGATCGTAGAGGTATTCAAGTACTGATTTATGTCTATGCCAGATTCAATTAGCGAAGCGTGAATTGTTTTTAGGTTAATGTTTAGGGATTTAGAAAGGTCTCGAATAAAATCACTGTATTTCATAGTTGAAACAGGGGTGATTTCATTATCTAAAACGGAAATTTCATCCATTGTTATTGCTTGTCGATCTTTGATTTCGACTTTTGTTTTTCGCTCTTTAATACCCTCAATAGAAAAATTCGTTTTCTGAGCTTTGAAAAAAGAAGTAAGTAAGTTTTGAAAATCTAATTCCTTTTCAAATTTGTACTCCAAAATCACCTTTTCATTTAGCTTTTCCCATAAATCTTTTAATTCTTGGTACTTATCAGTTCGGATGGAAACTTGTTTTTTGGTGTCTGTAGATTTTCTGACCTTATTTGATCCAACCCCTTCAAAGATTTGAGGAAATTTACTCTTGATGTATGTCCATCCTCCATCTTTAAATTTATTAGTTCTATTTACCACATTGTGTTCGTCAAGTTCTTCCAGAAGATCATCTTCATTAGTATCATAGACTTCACATATTTTTTTGATTAACTTATCGGATAGTTTTTCTGGTTCTTTTTCGATAGATATAGCACCTGACTTTTCGTTTATTTCATTAACCAATCTATCTACAAAGTCATTTTCAGTAAAATCCACAAAGTAGTTAAGAAAGAACTGTTCATCCTTAACTCTATTACCGTATTCATTAACAGGTAAACGTAAACCACGACCTACTTCTTGAAGTTTTGACATATCACTACCACTACTTCTTAATTTACATATTTGGAAAACATTAGGGTTATCCCATCCCTCTCTCAATGTCCACTTCGAGAAAATGAATCTTCTAGGGTTCTCTAAATCAAGCATTGTTTGTTTGTCGTGTAAAATCTCATTAACCTCTTGTTCAATGGCTTCATCTTTTTCCGAGTTGTCTTTTGAAAAGTACCCTCCATGAGTTAATGCAATATCTTCCACTGTCTTAATTAAATATGCTTTATAAAACTCATTGGATTCTGTTTTGAGTAACTCCTTAACTTCTGCTGTTACTAAATCTTCCAAGGTTGATTTTATATATCCAGATTCACCCCTATATTCCTCAATGTTATCAATAAAAAATAAGGTTAAAGGTTTAATTCTGACATCTCTTGTTAAGTAAGACTTTTCTAATTCAAAATGATGCTTTACAGCTTTTTGAATCATAATTTCCTGTAGGGTTTGAGCGTAAGAATAAGGATTGATTTTATCTCCCTTTTTTAATTCTAGGCCATTGGACAAAACTACTTTCGTTTTATTCAGGTTTTCAATCGTCAAATCGGTCATTTCAGAATGAACCTGTTGTAAGCTAGATTTTTTAGTAAGCTTTACTGTTGACTTTCTGGAATTTTGTACTAATTCGAAAGTAGCTTCAGTACCATCAGTACCAACAAGTCTTACAATGGCATTCTTTCCGTTTTCAAACTCTGTGATATGTCCAACAACCCCTTTTACTAGATTCTTATTAAAAGAGTCAACTGCAGATAGAGTATAAACAAGGTTTTCGTATTCTTGAAATGTTGCTCCATATCTCAAAATGAATTGAGGATTCATCTTCTGGATATTCTCCCAAGTTTTATTGGCTTGTGAGAACTTATGCGGTTCATCTATGATCAGGAATGGATTTACCGCTGCAATGCCATCAAAAGGGACGGTATATTTATCGAATAGCCCTTTATCAAGGCTTTTCTGCATGGTATCGGAGTTAATCATACCTGCATTGATAATCATAACTTGAATGCTATTCTTTTCAAAATCTCCTGAAGTAACAAAACTGTTAACAGCAGGTGGCATATATGACTTTTTACTCTTATTGCCTTTTTTACTTTCAACAATATGGAGTTTTAGGGTTTTACCATATTGTTCTTTGAAATGCTCTCTTGCACTATCAGACTTTAAGAAGTCCACCGTACCTGCTTTAATTGAAAGTGTAGGCACAACAACAACAAATTTGAAGATTCCGAAATTCTTATTGAGTTCAAAGATGGTTTTGGTATAGGTATAGGTTTTTCCTGTACCAGTTTCCATCATAATATCAACGATGTTACTTTTGCCATTTCTTATTTCTCCAATACCATTTTGCCCCTGTATTTTAATGATGTTTTCAATGTATTGATAGCCATCATCTTTATTAAGAATTGGATTAATACATTTATTATCAGCCCCTTCTGCCTTTAAGATTTGCAGATGTTCAAATACAGCAACAGTACTATTTACAGCCTGCGATTGATGGTTTAGATTCTTTTCAAAATTAAATCCCTTCATGCCTAATATCTTGTTATAAAGTCAATATCAATATTCTTCTTATTAGCATAAGAATTAATATTTTCAGAAATTTCACGGAGATTCTTACTATCGAAATGATAACCGAAAGCTATTATTGATGTAGGATTGAAATTCTTATCCGAATCTATTTTCTCAAGTAATTTTGTAAGGTTCGTGGTTGAAAACCCCTTATCCATCAGATAGAGTTTACTATTTACATAATGCCCTGTATAGCCTTCAAAATCGTATGTTGTAGTTTGTTCTGTTAATGGAGAGCCATCAAAGGTTTTCCATGTGATGAGAAGAGCTTTAAGGTCTTCTTCATTTAACTTGGTTTCGTCAAATAGTTTTGTCTGACCAGATAATTCGGTTGAATCAAATCCATAATCTTCCCAAACTGGAATTGTCTCGAATATTTTGAACCCAAGATCTAACCCATCTGGATTGGTTTCTTTAATTCTTTTTGCAGATCGGATTAATCGTTCTTTTGTAATATCAAATATTGTTGGCTCTTCAATACCTAATTCTTTTTTTACAAATTCATAAGCAGGTTTACTTTTAGATTTATCAATTGGTTCAGGTAATTGCGCTAGGATAAACTTCCTATTTCCTCCATCCTCCTTGTTGAGACGCATTACTGCATCTCCCGTTGTACCAGAGCCAGAGAAAAAATCGAGTGTTAGATCGTTATTTTGTCCAGCAAAAGCCATTAATTCTTGCAATAGTTTAACCGTTTTGGGGTTCGTGAAGATTTTTTTTACAGAAGGAAATAATTCTTTTAATTCATTTGCTCCAATTCTACCGTCTAATTGAAATACAGAACTAAGCTTCTGAGTATAATCCTTTGCATAAACTTTAATTTCTACCAGCTTATTCTCATCTTCACCAAAAATGATTATTCCATCTTCAATCATCTTATCCATAGTTTCCTGAGGAAATCTATACCCCATAAGTGGTTGTTTACACGGTTTTTTTGTTTTGGGATGAATTATATCATACCGATAACCATCTTTGCCGGGGTTATGAACACTTTGACTTCCTGTAAATATTCCACCTTTATCTATATACTTATAGCGATCCAATTCGCCAAGTTGGTTTTTGTTTTCACGAAACCACTTTGTATATTGAGATTGCAATTCTTCTTGGTCTGGATAATTGGACACCAACTCATTTCCTTTTTCAACCAACAATTCTTTAATATCAGATAAGCTAGATTTCCAGAAAGGAGCAATTTTAGCTTTGTTGACGGAATAGCATATCACATATTCATGTTCGGTAGCAATATTTGACGGATTGTTGTCAGTAACATTTTTCCAAATTATTTTCCCCACAAAATTCTCCTCCCCAAAAATTTCATCCATGATCAATCTCAATTGAGACACTTCGTTATCGTCAATAGAAATAAATATTATTCCATCTTCTTTTAATAGTTGTTTGGCAATATAGAGTCGAGGATACATAAAAGTTAACCATGCGGAATGAGAATTACTTTTACTTTGAGTGAACTCTAAAATTCGTGAAGCTTTTTCCTCATTAACACCTGCAAGTTTTTTTAGGTCTTCAATTGTAAACTTTCTATCGTCTTGATAGAAGAAATCATCTTTCCCTGTATTATAAGGAGGATCAACATATATCATATTGATTTGCTCATAGTAGCAGTTCGATAGATGCTTCAAAACTTCAAGGTTATCCCCCTTGATAAGCAAGTTTTTAGAATCTTTATTTTCTTCTCTTAAATTGAATTCTTCATCTTCTTTAAGCAAAGTAGTTGCAGAATCACTAGCTATAACACGTGCATAAGATTTTCCAAGCCAGTCCATGCCATAACTTTCTTTATAAAAGTCAATTTCATTCTCAGATAGTTCTTGTTTGAATTTATCAAAATCAAAGTTTCCACTTTTATCAAAACATTGCCCGAAGTGTTTTTTCAGAACCTCAATATTTTGATTCTGTGCTTTTATATTATTAGTAATATTTTCCTCCATATTATTCTCATTTTTTTTGCCTGACAATTTCTCCTTAAATCTTTAAAGCTTCCTAATAGTAGATTCACTATTTTAGCTATGTCATATAATCCTAATAGCTATCATTTTTATACTTGATAATTTTTATATTTTATTTTAAACTTCCACAAATCCCAATTTGAATAAACCCTTTATTTAAAGAACATTAAAGACAGTAAATAATCTTTATATTGGGAATCGGCCTCTACGCCTCGTAATATTACATTTGCAGCTTTCCATCGCTCATGCTCGAAGTTAATATCTGCTTTCGGTTTGTTCTTAGTTATAATAAATCTTATGCTATGGGTATATTAGAACATATTTAGCTCTTAAAAGTAAGAAATCGATTTCATATATAAATAAGGAAATCCTTAATTAAAATGTACACACCAATCCACTTTGGTAAACTTATAGCTAATTATATTGTAATTATTCCTGTTTAGTCAATTTTAGATCTTTACACACTTCTTTTAATAGATCTCCCGGATCTTCATCAATTGCGAGAGCAATCAAATAAAGTTCATCAGCACGAAGCTTGGTAGAATCATTGCCACTCAATTGGCTTAAGCGAGATTTACTTATCCCGGTTCTTCTAGCTACTTCTGCTTTATTTATAGATTTCTTGGCTAAATACAGTCCTAAATTAGTCATAATAAATATCATTTTTGGATACATAAATATAGAAAGTAGACACCCCTGTTTAAAATATTTACACTTTTGTTTTGAATTTGGGTTTATTTTAAATACATTAGTATTTATTTTCTACACTTTTGTATATAATATAGACACAATAGTTAATTACAAAACTTAATAAATGATATAATGAAATATGAAAATCCTAACATCCAAAATCAGATAATCATAAAACTGAAGGCTCTTTTAGATCCTAAACACATCTACAAATCCAGAATCCAGACAGATGATAACCCTACTCCCCTTTTAATCATCATACTCAAAGGAACTTGTTGTTCTCTAACTAAAGAGTTGTCCTCAATGGTATCTAAAATATTTGAGAACGAAACGGATTACCTATATCGCATATTTCCATATGAATATGCGGTGCAACAATTGAGGGAAGAAAATTTATTCTTCGTTCATGGGTGTTCGTGTGATAGGCTTCTCTTTAAAGATTCTGATTCAGAATTAGACATTTTTCATAACTACCATATAATCGAAAGAACATTAAAAAACATACAATCCGTTTTCGACAAAGAAAGCAACAAAATGGCTGCTTTTAAGGAAGGGGCTGATTTCTTTCTAGAAAATGGGAATTACTCCCAAGCTGTTTTTATGCTCCATCAATACATTGAATTATGGTTTCGATATGCGGCACTTTTTATGATGGGCAAGGAACGTAAAAGCCATAGCATTAAGGAGCTTCAAACATATCTTAGGGGCTTTACTCCTGAACTTGGCAACCTTTTTAATACTGAAATAGAGGAAGAGCAACACCTTTTAAAGCTTCTTGATAATGCCTATATAAGTACACGCTATGAAAACAGTTACCATATCAATAAAGAACAAATCTTAAAAATTCAAGCCAAAGCAGATGCCATTCATAACACAGTAACCTACTTATTTAACAACAAACTCAATGATACCAAGCAGTTGATTGAAGAAAAGAGTAAAACGGAAAAAGCGAATCTCGACATAACCTCTAAACCTGATATAGCATCTGAAACTATTGCAAAAGAAGCATTGACTAAAATAAAGGGCTACGCCAACGAGCATTTTTATTTACTAAAACACAATCCCCACCGTAAAGAAACCCGCAACATCCATATTGAAACCAAAGGTTATTTGGACACTTCTTTCTTGCTAGCAAACTTCTTAAAAGTCAGTATCATGGCATTGGAAGCTATAGAAGACAAAAGTGAATCTGTAGCCGGTGCGGACTATGCGGTTCAACAAGTACTTCAATGCGCTTTAAAACTCATACCCTATGAAGAAATGGAGTTCCTAGATAAAGTGCAGCATTTATTATCTGAAACAGAAATCGTTAATCAAAATAAAACAGACTATGAAAACCAAGAAACAACAAGTAAAACTACTTAAGGAAATCCATCAACTTCACCAAAACCTCCATGGGATGTTACAACCTGTTACCCTTAGAAATACAATTTATTACCAGGCAAGCTTTTTGGTTAAAAGCAATGAAGACCTAATCTCACAAATATCGAACCTTTTGGAAGTCTGCGCTTTAGCTTTGGATGGTAACGGTATGTTACTGTCTCCTAGCAATCAAAATGTAACGAAGGAAGATAGTGTGTGTCGTGTATTAGAAATGGTGTTAAATCTCCTGCCAGATGCCCAAATGCATTACCTGGATAAACTAACTGAAAAGTTTTCTGAAATGGAAACAAAAATTGATTGATATAAAACCCTTAAGCCATGAAAGCAAAAAAGAAGGATTTCAAGAGATTAATGAAATCTGCTAGGCATCAATTCGATACTTTGCAACCATCAGATATCCGAAACGATAAATTTAAAGCCACCTACTTAGAATTTGACGGCTATTTAGATCTGTTTACAACCATTGAAGCTTTACTGAATGTAAGCATATTGGCCACCCAAGGTGATACTTATTGCCCGCCTCATATAAAAGATCATGGCAAGGATATCCGCAAAACTCTAGAGCTAGCACAGAAACTTTTACCATTTGATGAAGGCGAGTTTTTGGATGATGTATATGCAATCATTAAACAAACCGTATAAAGTAATACCAAAGCAATCCTTTATTTTATAACTACATAAGCAGCCAACACTACGGATACAACAACACAAACTATAAAGATCACCACCGCCCAATTAGGATATATTTTGGCCTCCCTGATCTTTTTATTGAAACGTTCTTCAAACTGTTCTATGGCCTTTTGGTGTTTGTCCATTTGATTTTGATGTGATTCTATAATGGATTTATATTCAGTTAGATCCATTTTAATCTTAGTGGTTTTAAGTTCCTCATTGATCTTTCCAAGCTTTTCAATCCCCTTATTAAAGTCGTTAAGTTCTTCAACCAATAATTTCGAAAGTTCCTCTATTCTTGTCATAACATTTATGTTTTTAGTATCCTATTCCTTTTTGTATCGCTTTTTTAAGGATGAACCTGGCAATTTTCAGACTAACGTTGGGTGTCAGATCAACCGCCTTGTCCATAAGTTTAACGGTTGCCGTTCTTGTTTTTGAGCTCAATTGGATTTCAGCTGTAGACCTGCCGGCTATTTGTTGGGCAATATTGCCAACGGACATGTTACGGTGCACCTCACTCCCCTTAAGGTTATGGCCATCAAACCCAAACCGAAATCCCTGGAGCTTGTTCTGTTTGTTTATGACCGGTATTACATCTACGCCATTAGCCTTCATAGCCTTTATATAATCATCCATCCCCCTGGGCTTGAGTTGGCTCATGGACAGGTCATGCCTGCGCTTTATCTCCGCCCTTATCTCCCTAAGGTTGAATTCCTTTTCAAACTGTACCTGCTTGACCGTTGTTAAATGCATGCGCTCTGCCACACGTTCCGCTGCTTGTTGGCTCCGTTTTCCAATGAAGCTATCGTTATAGGCCTGACCATTAAAGTCAATGCGGTTGACATATAGATGGATATGGGTATGCTCTTTGTCCCGATGCACAAAGGCAATGGACTGGCGTTCCTGAAGCTTCATTTCCTGGATAAACTGCCTTGCAATAGCCTCCAGCCCATCCTTTTCTAGCTTCTTACCGTCTTCAATGGTCGGACTGATAACAAAGGACAGGGTGTTCTTTTTGCAGTTATCGTTCAGGTCCTGGAGCATTTGAAATTCTTTGGTGATTTCATTTGGCGTTTCACCATATAAATATTCCTTTAAAATGACCTCTGCATCCTTTTCCTGGTTCCAACCATAGGACATCGATGCCCGTGTATGTGCTATGCTCTTACCCTTGCCTATCATTTTTGAAAATTGTTTAGATGTCTCTTAATTTCATTTGCCAATTCATGAACCTTTTGCGTGAGTTTTGGGTCTCGCTTTTTGAACATATTACCGATTGACTTAAAGTTGTTATGGTATTTAATCAGCATTTTATAGATATTGATATGCTCTTCACTAAACCGTTCGGTGATCTCCTTTTCAAAAATAGAGCGCCTGATGTATTCACTAAGGGTCAATCCCGTGCTTTTTGCCTTGACCTTCAATAGTTTCTTTTCGTAGACGGAACATCGAAACTTAACGAGTTCTTCCTTCCCCTTAAACACTCTTTTTTCTCTGCGACCTTCGGGAGCAGACGAGAATGTGTCCACAGACACACATCTCGAATTCCTACCCAAAACGATCTTCCCTTCCGTTGCACCTGTTTCCAATTCCAATGCAATACTATCCGAACCGTTAATCACATCGGTAGGAATCTCAAGCGTCCGTTTATCCTGTTCCTGAATTTCCGGGGGTATATATTCAAAATTAGCTTCCTCTAACATGGCACAGGTATTCGTTTAAATCTTTATGGTTTTTGTAAGTTTCCTTTTTGTCAGTTACAAAGGGAAAAATTTCTGTTAAATACCTAGTGGCCTTATCACCTGCCCTGTCATTATCCAAATAAAGTAAGATTCTAACATAATGATTAACATAATGATTAACATAATCCTCCACATCCCTTATAAAAGCAAGGGAATTGAGCACGATAATATCCGAAGTATTGGTTAGCTCTTTCTCTAATACCGTTAGTGAGAATAGATCGAACATACCTTCCACAATAACCAATTGCTTGCTGTCTCTTTTAATAAGACTATAGGTTTTGGGACTGCTGCAATTTTTGACAATCCTATTGCGAAGTTCCCACCCTCCTTTTATGCTCTCCAGTCCAATAGCAAAGAATAGATTTGAATTGTATTTATACCATACTTGTTTACAGTAAACTTTCGCTACTGACAACGGTATAGATCTTGAACTTAAGTACTGGATCAATGCCGGATGCGTTATCTCCTGTATCTTGACCACCTCGACAATAGATATATTCTCCTTAAATGGTATCTGTTGCTGCTGAAAAGAAAAAGAGGTTGGATTATCGCTTAAAAACATCAGAGCATGTTTTACCGGACAGCTTAAGACAAGTATTACGAGATCAATTACATTGCCACCAATACCCAGCCCATGATCGTACCATCTGTTCTTTCTTTTAGACACTTTCAAAGAGGCTTGTGTTTCTGACCTGAAAGGACTCAGAAACCAAGCTTCTTGTTCCGTTTCCCTATTGGGAAAGTGCCCTAATTTTTCCAGTGCTTTTTCCACTGGAAAATTACGGGCTGTTTCACAATTTATTTTTCTTTTCATCTGCATAATTTTTATTGTTTTTTATCGGTAAGATGTAATTCGCTATGAAGCATTTCCAGTTCATACTTAGAAAAGTTATGGCTCATTTCATAAGCCAATAGGTTTTTAAGTTTATTTTGATGTTTTGATGACAATTCTTTGTTAACCCTAATAAACACAAGGGTTTTGCTTGTCATCAAATTGACATCACTTCATCACTTTTTAATTTTATTTATCTCTATCTATCATCATTATTTATTTTGATGACTTAAAGATGATATAATGATGACAGCCTCAGCCCTTATAAACAGCGAGCTTTTAATCATCTGTCATCAATTCATCAAAATTTTTAATCAGGAAATCCTTTTCAATAGTAAAATAGCGTCCCTTAGCTGGAATTAGGTTAAAACTACCATCAGCCCAGATCACCAGTTTTTGATATCGGTTGGAATTTCCTTGATTCATTAATTTCCAATCGTTTTTAAACATCCTTCTAAGCTGGGTATGATCAGATTTAACTCGTGTGGTATTTAAAAGCTGCACAGCGTCGTAAGAACACATATTAATTGTATTAACATCTAAATGCTCCATAGCATTAAGCAATATGCTGGCCAGTTCCTTCTCTACGCGATTCCGGTTATTACGAATCAATCGCAGCAAGGCTTTAGTCATAAGTTGTTGAGGCTGGAACCACATGCGTGTGACATGCCTGGAGCTTAGTTTCCTATGGATTAAAAAATGTAAAAAGGCTGGAATTTCACTGATTAGATTATCTAAGAAGTCTGTTTCTTCCTGTGTTATAGATGGGATTTTCAATACCCAGAACCGGGTTTCATTAGCATCAATTTTGATAAAATTATCTTCATTGTTGCTGCATAAAATAAACTTACCAAAAAACTCAACTTCTCGCTTATCTCTACCTTTGGCCTCCAACATATTGGTATTAGTCGTGCTTAGGTATTTAATACGTTCGGTAAGCTCTTCTCTATTAAACAACACTTCATCAATACATATCAGCAGCTTATTCACCCAATCTGCATTAAATGGACTCCCAAAACTATCATTGGTTAGATAAGTGAGATTATTTTCAAACATAGCCTTCAGCCACTTCAGAAAAGTACTTTTACCTGTAGTTCGCTCTTTAGAAACCAAGCATAAAATGGGTAAAACCTGAACAGGCCGCATATAGAGGATTTGAAGATAGTCCAGACCTAATTCAAATTGAGGCCCGAAAATATGCTTGACAAATTTTAAAGTCGTTTCTATTTCTCCCTCCTGTGGAGATCTTGATAACGGCGAATAGGTATTATAAAACCCGAAGTATTCCTGTTGGTATTCCAAATGGCTTGGTATGCAGGTAAAACCGTCATACTTTGGTATTTTACTCAGGTAGTTCTTACCATGGTCATGCTTTATGGTGTCCAAAGTCCAATGAACCAGAATTTCATTAAAATGACCTGCAATAGTCGGAGCTTTGACACGCTTATAATAGGACGTGCCTACACGTACATAAGGTATCTGTTTCATGATAAATATTTTTATTGAATTACCCTACCGTGCCCCTTGGTTTCCAGTATTAAACAAAGTTCTTGATTCGAGATTTTGTTGTGGATTACGATTGTTTTGAAGTAACCAGTCCACAAGCTTCTTCTTTTCAAAAAAGAGCATTTTACCATTGGGCTTGGAATGTGGAATTTTTCCGGAAGCTGTTAGTTTATAAAGATAGCTTCGAGATATGCCAGTATAATCACTGGCCTCATCAAAGGTCAATACCTCTTTTTGGCCAATGAGCAATTTTTCTAAACGGTCAAGCCGTTCCAATATTAATAGATTGTCCATTTTTATTGTTTTTAGGTTAATAAAATGAACAAAGGCCTTTGTTTTCCCTTATGGGAGTGTGGAAATAAAAGTATAAAACAGAGCTTTTGAAAGAAGAAAAAACTTAAAATATTTATTCACATATATTTGACAAACAGCAAATTAAAACAGTTCTTTTCAGGCTATATAACAAAAACTATTACTTCGTTTTTCTTCTATCTTATTCATATCAATTGACACTAATTAAAATGGCAAAAAATTGCAGTTTTCAGGACGTATTTTGAGTTATTAACAATGAAGTTCATGTTCTTTAGAAAATTCCAGGAATAAAAACGCAGATTAGAGAGAGTGTACTTAGGCCAAATGCTTGATTTCAACCTTTGAAAAATTCAATCTTATTGGAAACACACATGACAGAAATGTTAAATTAAGTTAAATCAATAAAAATTTTATTAATTATTATTTCCGCGTGCAAATTGCGTGCAAATGAAAAGGCTTCAAAAGAGTAAAACTCTCTGAAGCCTTGCTATCACTGTGGAGAAGATCGGGCTCGAACCGACGACCTCTTGACTGCCAGTCAAGCGCTCTAGCCAACTGAGCTACATCCCCATTTACAGTATATGTAGTGTTTTCAAGGCTTTACAAACATTTTAGAGTATTTTACCCTATTTGCATACACCTGCAAAACAGCGCAAATATATGCATTTTAATGCAAAAACCCACCACTAAAACCCACCACCAACTAAAAAATATTTTGATACGAAATTGAGTACAAATATGGTATATTAGCTTTAAACAAATTAAACACAAAGATTGGTTTACAAGGAACAAAATAAATACAACCAATGGTCAAATTTAGAAGAGACAGCTAAAAATGAACTGCATAAAAAACAAAACTGAACTTGAAGAAAATGGATATTCCATTTTATCTGACCTTTATTCGGACTACGAAATAAAACAGATTTTAGCTTGTATCGAAAATACTGAACAGGATGGAAATTCATTTATGAAAACAAAGGATTTATTTGCAATTAGGCAATTAATAAAAAATATTCCTGAACTAACTGATTTGTTATTTAACACAAAACTAACCCAATTACTCTCTGAACTTTCCGAATCCGAATACTTCTTAACAAAGGCAATTTATTTTGACAAACCTAACAAATCTAATTGGTTTGTTGCTTACCATCAAGATTTGAGCATTTCCGTTGACAAAAAAGCAGATCTAAAAAACTACTTAAACTGGACTATCAAACAAGGACAATATGGAGTTCAGCCACCAATTGAAATTTTACAAGACACAATAACAATCCGAATTCATTTAGACAAAACAGACAAAAATAATGGTGCTTTAAAAGTAATCCCTAAATCGCATTTAAAAGGAATAGTTCGCACTAACTCAAAAGATTGGAATATCGAAAACGAATTCATCTGTGAGGTGGAAAAAGGAGGAGCAATGCTAATGAAGCCTCTTACCTTACATGCTTCAGACAGGACGACAAATGGAAAAAAAAAGAAGGGTAATACATTTAGAGTTTAATAAACATTATTTGACTAAACCGTTAAGTTGGTCGGAACTATTCAAAATAAAAAAAGCTAATACGCGCAAAGAATACAATTAAAATCATCCAAATGAAACAAAAACTTTTATTGACATTACTATTGATTTTCACAATTAAATTATTTTCCCAAGATTCTAAATTTACTTTTGAGGCCAATTACCCCACTCCAATAGATAATAATTTTCTTGGAAAAGAATCTTATGGGATAATTGATGTAGGTTTAAAATACAAGGCTGTAGATATAAAACCCGTTAAACTAGGAATTAGCTTAAATGGAGGCGTTTTAATCAACAACTCCAATCAAAATAACGGGCCTCTAGATTTTTTAGTCACTACATATACAATCCAACCTAAGGGTTTTGCCGAACTCAACATAAATGCAATAAAAAAATTAAAACCTTTTATAGGTTTGGGGTATACATTTATGATCTTTCAAGTTTCAGGCACTAATAATGGATTTGATGTCTCTGGTGAATCAGAGACTCAAAGCGGATTTGGAACTAACCTTGGCATAGCATACGATATTAGCAACAAGTTATTCATTCAAGTTCAATATGACTTTACAAAGCTTAATGTTGATAATGTTCCAGATATAAAATACAATACAAATGTTAACCTTTTAAAAATTGGTTTGGGGTTAAAAATTTAAGCCTTTTAAATACTCCACCTAAAAAAGAAACCGTAATATTAAAAACAGTAAAACTTAGTTAAAAATTCAAAACAAATCTTGAGCAGAGCATTAAAAAATGGATTTACAATATTTATCATTGCTTTAATCGCAGTTTCTGGTTTTATTGTTTTTGGACTTTACTTAATGGAAATTGAAGATCACTACGGAGCTTACCAAGAAATTTATTATATATCAAAAGATTCAGACATTATAGTTAATGAAGAAACGTTTGAATTTGGTGTAGTAGAAAAAAACTGGAAAAGGCTAAACATAAGAACAAAAAACAAAGATTCAACGGACTTATACACATTTGTGACCAGAGCAAGTTATTATTCAAACATAAAAATATACAGACCCAAAACAGAAATTGTTCCTATAGAGAAAATGAACTATTCAGATGTTCAAAAATTAATAAACGAAAAGAAAATTAAACTAATATTCGAACATCAAAATGACTAAGTTAATCAGACAGCTAAGGAACATCTTTATTATACTCTCTATAGTGACTATTCTATTGGTTTCAGGATTTATGTACATTCTTAAAATTAATGGAATTACTGAGTTTAATCCTAATAATCCTAAATATGAGCCGCTAGTTTCCAAAGACGATAAACGAACTCCTGAATTTGAAAAAGGATTGAATATATTCTTAAACGACTGTGAAAAATGTCACGTTACAAAAGGCAACCTTCACGATTATTTAGAAGGAATTGTTGACAAAGTCGGCATAAACTATTTAAAATTATACTTAACAAAGCAAGATTCATTGATTGAAAACAAAAATCCATACGCTCTTGCCCTAAAAGATAATTGGGGAAACCAACCTAATTCTCATAATTTCGCCTACTCGACTAACGAATTAAACTTATTGATCGAATATTTAAAATAAAATGACACCATTTCCAGTTACGGCATCTACTATCTCGGCAAAAGCCTTAGGTGAATTTATAAAAGACAAATATCAATTTACCAAAGATTTGAAGTGTGAACTATTTAGAACCGGAATAAATCACACCTATTTTCTATCAGATAACAATACAAAATACGCCTTAAGAGTTTACAGTCATAACTGGAGAACAAAATTGGAAATCCTCGAAGAGATAAAACTTTTAAATTTATTGAACCAGAACAATTTAAGTGTTTCTTTTCCGATTAAAGACAAGAACGGTGCGTTTATTCAAGAGATCAATGCACCCGAAGGCATCAGATACCTAATCCTTTTCTCCTTTGCGAAAGGAGATAAAATTCGATTTTTGGATAAAGAGACTTGTTCTAAAATAGGTTCTCTAATGGCCAAAATGCATAACCTTACCTTAAACACTATCATTAACCGAGTTACTTACAATAAAAAATCGCTTATAGAATTACCTTATGAGCATTTAAAATAATTTTTTTCAGAACAATTACCTGAAATGAAGTTTATCAAGGCGATTGGAAAGAGTTTTCAAAACCTTGATTTTAACAACACAAAAAAAGGAGTTGTTCATATGGATATTTGGTACGATAATATGGCTGTGACTAACGAAAAAGAAATTACAATTTTTGACTTTGATTTTTGTGGAAATGGAGCACAAATTTTAGATCTTGGATATTTTTGCAAACAACTATTTCATATTGAAGCCGACAAAAAAGAATACGAGCGAAAAATGAAATACTTTTTGGAAGGCTATCAAAGTATTAGACTATTATCGGATGATGAGCTGAAATTAATTCCCCAAGCAGGCTTAGCTGTTTATGTTTTTTATCTTGGTGTCCAGGCACAAAGGTTTGATTGGTCAAATATCTTTTTATCCGAAAACTATCTCAAAATGTTCTATGTAGCAAGACTAAAATCTTGGATTGAATACAATAATATTGAAATAACAACGTAGATCAACAAGAATGAACCACATTATTAGGAAAGGCTACAAAACAACTTAAAGAGTATTCTGCTAAGGAAGGCTACAGTATCATATCGAAAAAACCCTATCATCATTTTAAAATATAAAAGTACAAAACGATTTATTATGTTAATTCCAGCATAGGAGTTATCTTTAGAGAAGAATAAGACACCCTTATTTTTCATGTTATGGTAGTAACCTAAGAAAGAATTTAATGAAGCAATTTATTTTTTTACTATTTACAACAACACTTGTATCGTGTATAGCAACAAAGCCAATTAATGGAACTACCGTAACCGAATACAATAGGTATTCCGAACCAACTCACCCAATAACCAAGTCATTGTTTGATGACAAAAGTGCAACTATTTCTGAAGAGAATATTCAAAAAATTCTAGAAGGAGAATACAAGCTACCAAATAACCTAAGGGTTTCTATTGTTAAGCTTGAAAGCATTCAAAACCAACGGAGATACTATTGGAATAACGAAAACTATTTAAAATCGCAACAAGCATATTTAGATTTGTTTTCTGAAATATTCAAACAATCAAATAGAATAAATAAGGTTTCCGTAATACCCGATTTACTAATTTCAAGTTCTCCTACATTTACAAGTATAAGAGAATCTGCGGTTAGAACACAATCTGACATTGTGGTAATATATTCAATAGCTAGTGACATATATTCTAATTATAAATTGTTTGCAAAATCCGACATAAAAGCTTTTGCCACAACACAACTAATTATTTTAGATGTTAGAACAGGCCTGATCCCTTTTTCGACAATTGTAACAAAAGATTTTCAATCAAAAAAACAAGACGGTGAAATAAGCGAAAGTGAAGCAGTTAACAGAATTAAAGACAAAGCTGTTCTTTTAACCATTGAAGAAATTGGACAGCAATTAAATAGTTTTTTAAAGAAATGAAAAACATCCTAGTGCTAGTTTTCCTAGTTTTCTTTTGCGATATACTACCAGCACAGGAATCTTTTTCGCATTCAGTTGGAGCTGGTGGTTTTATAGGAACCAGAAAAGCATCACTCCATGCAATTGGAGTGGTTTATTCGCCTAGATTAAATTTAATAAACGTAGGTAAATCTTCAACTCTTTCGCTTGGTGCTAATTTTGGAATTGGTTATAATGTTGACAACAACTTTATTGAAGAAAATCAAATTACCTTTCACATACCGATTATTATAGACTATAATTTCGGACTTGCCAGCAGCAACAAAGCACAGCAAAATAAGAGCGGGGGCTTTTTGGGCATTGGATACAGTTTTGAACAAACAGGAGAAAGGCTTAATAATGGAAACTTCAATGACCCAACACTTATTAAGAAATTCATGAATGGCCCCCTGGCAAATATTGGTTACCGATTTAAAATTGGATCTAAACCATTCGTAATTCGATTGTCATATCTATATGGAACTGGAGATTTTGAAGGAGGATATTTAACAACATTATCGTTACAATATATTTTTAAGTGAAAACTATTATTATTTTTTCTTTTATGCTAAGTCAAGCTATCTATTCTCAAACCGTGAACTTAGATAGCATCCATACTTTGGAAATAAAAAAGATTGAAATAAATAATGGTCTTAGAACCCGAGTTAATAGATCAAGTAAAAAAGAAAACGATAAAATCATTAGCATCAAATGTATTATTAGATCGAACGATAAAGATTCTATCGACATAAACGCATTTAGTTTGATTGACACCGAAAACAAAGTAAGATACAGGTTATCCGACTACCAAGCACATAAAGGGAGGTCTGTTATAGGATTTGGTCATACTCACGAATCTTACTTAAAATCAAAATTGGTAGACAAAAAAGGAAAACCCTACAAACTACTCCCCAAATACGATCCGTCGAAAAAAGACTCTTTTAATACTTTTAAATTTGAGGGCTATGAAAATTGTGAAACCAGAACATACTTTGGAACCAACCGAAGACATTCGGCAAATGACCTATTTGAAAAACAAAAAAGGTTAATTTCTGTGGTGTACTACCCACACTCTAAACCCAAATGGGAACAATTTGTGTGTTTCTTAAGTTTTCCTTGTTTGAACTCTGATAACCAACCAAAACTTGAACTTTATTATGGGAATAAGTTTATCTCAAAGATTAGAAAATAATGTACAGCAAAGCAATTTTTAAATACTTCATAGATATAAATATATTCAATGTCCCCTTTAGTTTGGTTATCGGATTAATGTCTGGTGTTTTTTGGAGTATCGTTATTTTTTCCTCCGTGGGTATTTTAATAGGTTCTCTAGGCTATCAAACTTTTAAAAAGAACGAATATTACGCCTATCACAACCTTGGGTTTACAAAAGCTGCTCTTTTAAAAAAAGTATGGATGTTCAATACGATAATCTCTCTTTTGCTCTTTCTAATCTCACTAATGTTCAGATAAATGGATACCTTAAAAGTAACCAACATTAACAAATCATACGGAAAGAATACCGTTTTAAAGAACGTTGAACTTGATTGCAAAATAGGCGAGATTATTGGGATATTTGGCCGTAACGGAACAGGTAAATCGACATTGTTAAAATTAATATTCGGAACGGTAAAAGCCGATGCTATCCTTATAAAAATAAATTCAGATAACTTTTTACAAAAAGAAATAATCCCCTCAAAAAAGATAGGCTACCTACCACAAGACTCTTTTTTACCAAAGGAACGGAAAGTAAGAGAAATAATCCCTATATTCTTTCCTAATGGAGATGACCAAGACGCTGTTTTTTATGCTCCTCGAGTATCAAGTTTTGAAAAAACAAAAGTTGGAAAACTATCATTAGGGCAATTACGCTATCTTGAATTATTAATAATTGGAAACCTAGATCATCCGTTCTTATTGTTGGACGAGCCATTTTCAATGATCGAACCGATTTATAAAGATGTAATTAAGGATTTATTACTAAAGCTTAAGAAATCAAAAGGAATAATTCTAACAGACCATTACTACGATGATGTGCTAGACATAACAGATAAAAATTTCGTTATAAAAGATGCCGAAAAAATTGAAATAATAGATAAGGACGACCTAATAAAACATGAATATTTGAGGTCGAACGAATAACAATATTTTAGATTACCAAAAACTGAATTAAAAACCAATACAAATCAGATGAGTAAACTATCAGTAGTTTTTATAATTATGTTATTCTGGTCACAGTCTTATGGACAAAAACCAAGAGCAAGAGATTTGGGAATCCCTTTTGAAGGAACGACAGGTAAATTCAATGCTATTACAGATGTGAAAGGGGTATCTGTTGGACATTCAACCATAATTGGCTATTTCGGCGTGACCATGCCACGTATTTCGGTCAAACAGTGCCACTTTGAGAGATCCTGCAATGAT
>NZ_BAABCY010000028.1:0-4975 GCF_039539345.1 Snuella lapsa
TACAACTTATCTAATTGAATTAATTCTCTTACTTTTATTCAAAAAAGAGACTTTTTGCGAGGTCTCCCGTTGGCAATAATACAGAACACACCCACAAGCCAAGTTTCCATTCAAAAACATTTCTCACTACTTACAATTTTTAAAAGAGTTTAAACTACCATTAGAATAAATAAATTAGGGAAAATTTATCAAAATGTTTTTTAGTTAGGAATCCTTACTATATTTGCGATAGCAATATTGCTTTTTTATTAAAACAAAGAATTATGAGTAAATCAATTTTTTATCACGCTGGTTGTCCTGTATGCATTAGTGCAGAGCACGACATTATTAATTTAGTTGGAGAAAACAATGTAGAAGTTGTAAACATTGGAGAAGACAGAAGTAGAATACAAGAAGCAGAAAATGCTGGTGTAAATTCCGTTCCTGCATTAGTAACACCTAATGGAAACGCATTGCATATTAACTTTGGTGCATCTATGGCAGATGTAAAAGGGTAATCTAAACTTTTAAACTGGTGTGTAATTCCATTACACACCAGTTTTATTTAACAATTAAATATGAAGATATCAGTTTACGACACATACGTACCTAAAGACAATCAATTAATGCATTTTGATATTCTTACAGAAGAAAATGATACGCTCAAAAATGCACTAAATTATGGGAAAATGTATTTACAAAGTAAGGGGTTAACCAATTGTAAATTAAATACAAAAGAATGCAAATTTTGCCATATAGAAGTTGCACCAAGGCACATAGAAGAAGAGATTAGAAAAAATGGATATTTCATTATTGAAATGGAAAATTGTTAAATCTAAAATATTTCTAAATCTAAGTCATAATTAAAACAAAATAGAAATAATTTATAGTTTTATTTAAAATAAATATGAAATATCTATTAAAAATGGTAGTAATCCTAACTAAATTTGAGCATAATAACCAAAAATTATTTTTCTATGAGTGATTCAAAAAACAAGTTAACATCAGTTTCTGGGAAACCAATCTCAGAAAACCAAAATGTACAAACAGCTGGTAAGAGAGGCCCAATGTTACTTCAAGATGTATGGTATTTAGAAAAAATGGCGCATTTTGACAGAGAAGTTATTCCAGAAAGACGAATGCACGCCAAGGGTTCGGCGGCTTACGGAACCTTCACAGTTACCCATGATATAAGCAAATATACTAAGGCGTCCATTTTTTCTAAAATTGGAAAACAGACAGATGTTTTCTTGAGGTTCTCAACAGTAGCAGGAGAAAGAGGTGCTGCAGATGCAGAACGAGATATTAGGGGTTTTGCTGTTAAATTTTATACAGAAGAAGGTAATTGGGATTTGGTAGGAAACAATACGCCTGTATTTTTTATTCGTGACCCTTATAAATTTCCAGATTTAAATAAGGCGGTAAAAAGAGACCCAAAAACAAACTTAAGAAGTGCTAATAATAATTGGGACTTTTGGACATTGCTTCCTGAATCACTTCATCAAATTACGATGACAATGAGTGAGAGAGGAATCCCAAAATCTTACCGTCACATGAATGGTTATGGAAGTCATACCTTTAGTTTTATCAACACTGATAATGAGCGTGTTTGGGTAAAGTTTCATTTTAAGACAGCTCAAGGAATTCAAAATCTATCAGATCAAGAAGCGAGAGATTTAGTAGGAAAAGATAGAGAAAGCCATCAACGTGATTTATTCAATAGCATTGAAAAAGGAGATTTCCCTAAGTGGAATTTAAAGGTTCAGGTAATGACCGAGGCTCAAGCTAAAAACCACAAAACAAATCCTTTTGATATAACCAAAGTTTGGTCTCATGCAGATTTTCCATTAATAGACGTTGGAACTCTAGAGCTTAATAAGAATCCAGAAAATTACTTTGCAGAAGTAGAGCAATCTGCTTTTAATCCAGCAAATGTAGTTCCAGGTATTGGTTTTTCGCCAGACAGAATGTTACAAGGTAGATTGTTTTCATATGGCGATACTCAGCGTTATAGATTGGGTGTAAATCATTATCAAATTCCAGTTAACGCACCAAAATGTCCATTCCATAATCATCATAAAGATGGTGCGATGAGAGTAGATAGCAACGGTGGTGGCACACCACATTACGAACCCAATAGCTATAATAAGTGGCAAGAGCAATCTAAATACAAAGAACCATCTTTAGACTTAAATGGAGATGCAGATCATTGGGATTTTAGAGAAGACGATGATGATTATTATACGCAACCAGGAAATCTGTTTAGATTGATGACAGCAGCGCAAAAACAACTTTTATTTGACAATACAGCAAGAGCTATGGGTGATGCTGAACAATTTATAAAAGAGCGCCATATTCTAAATTGTTATAAGGCAGACGAAAACTATGGTAAGGGCGTTGCTGTATCTCTAAACATTGATATAACTAGTGTAGTGCATGCATAATTTTTCCTATAAATTTATCATATTCATGAAAAATACACGACACTACTTGTTCTCTTACGGAACATTACAATTAGAAGACGTACAATTACAAAACTATAACAGAAAACTTAAAGGGTTTAGGGGTACACTAGAAGGCTATAAGCTTTCTCAAATTGAGATTACTGATGAAGTTCGTTTTAGAAAAAAGTGGAAAGAAGTTCCATCCTATTGCAGTGCCAACTAAGCATAAAAAAGACGTAATAAATGGCGTTGTTTTTGAAATCACAGAGAATGAACTTTTAGAAACGGACAAATATGAAGTTTCAGCTTATAAGAGAGTACAAAAAAAGTTTAAATCTGGAAACGAAGCTTGGGTATATATTCTTAATAAAGTTTAGCACCTAATGATTAGGATTACTAACTTTATCCTCTGATACATTTTTAATGGGATTATATGATTTAATAATAAACGTAAAAGATGAAGTTCTAGATTTAGATAAAATTCATTTAAGTAAAACGAATAGAATAGAACTAAAGCAGTTACTAAAAGAGTTTAAACATCTAAACAGACTAGAAGAATTTAACCTTCCAGTGGATAACAAACTGTTGCTTTTTGGTCATACTGGTTGCGGAAAAACAACTACGGCAAAAGCAATTGCCAAATATTTAAACAAAAAAATTATCATCTTAAATTTAGGTGGTATTGTTGATTCCAGATTAGGGCAAACCGCAAAAAATGTAACCGAAATTTTCAAAAAAGCTTCAAGAGAAAACTCAGTTCTTTTTTTGGATGAATTTGATTATATCGGAAAAATAAGAGATTATGACAATAAAGACTCGGGCGAAATGAAACGACTTGTAAATACTGTTATTCAGTTAATCGACCAGTTGCCATCCCAAACATTACTCATTGCAGCAACCAATAATTCAAAAATTATAGATACTGCGTTGTTAAGACGTTTTCTGTTAAAACTCGAATTTACAAAACCTTCAAATAATCAACTAGATGTTTATTATGATACTTTAATAGCTCAATTCCCAAAAGAATTTGAGTCTATCGAACGGAAATATAGTTTATCATATGCAGAAGCAAAAGATGTTGCCTTTCGTGCTATAAAAAATAACATAATAAATAGTATAGAAGAAAGTGAATTGACAAAAATAGAGCAAGATGGATCAATCAATTAATCAAAAAATAACCTACGGTTTAGAGCGTATTGCAAAAGCATTTAGGGTTTTACTTTGGGAGGAAAGCAAATTGTATAAAATAAGTCCTATTCAAATCCAAATTTTACTTTTTTGTGCTTCCCATAAACAAGAAAATTTGAAAGTGAGTTTTTTAGCAAATGAGTTTGATTTAACAAAAGCCACGATTAGCGATTCTGTCAAAGTACTTATTAAAAAAGAACTACTCTTAAAAAAAATCAATCCATCTGATTCTAGAAGTTTTGCAGTCAAACTAACAAAAAAAGGAAACGAGATTGTAAATAAAGCAAAAGGGTTTACCTCTGTTTTAAACAAGTCGATAGACAGTTTAACTATAATTGAAAAAGAAAATTTATTAGTGAATATTTTAAGTATTATCTATCAATTAAATCAAGGGAAAATCATTTCCACACAACGTATGTGCCTAACCTGTTTTCATTACGAAAAAAAAGGTAATACTAATTATTGCAATCTACTAGAAACAGCGCTTAAAAAAGAGAAACTTCAAATAGACTGTCCAGACCATAAAATGACAGCATAAAAATGGAAAATATCAGTCATAACCTCAAGATTATACACAATAGAATAGAACAAGCTTGTAAAAACGCAAACAGAAATACAGAAAGCGTTCGTTTATTGTTAGCTACTAAAACTGTAGATTCAAATCGAATAAATTTTGCTTTAAAAGAGGGAGAAAATCTTATTGGAGAAAACAAGGTTCAGGAATTAAAACAGAAATGTACAGCTTTAAAAGAACAAAATACAGAAGTACATTTTATCGGTTATTTACAATCTAACAAAATAAAAGAAGTATTAAAATGGGTTACTTGTATAGAATCTATAGATAGGCTGTCAATTGCCGAAAAATTACAAAAAAGATTAGAATTTGAACAAAAAAGCATTGATGTTTACATTCAAGTAAATACATCTTTTGAAGATAGTAAATTTGGAGTTTTACCAGAACACGCTATTGACTTGGTAAATGAAGTGTCTAAATTTAATAATATTCACATCAAAGGACTTATGACCATTGGCTTATTAAGTTCACAATCAACTGAAATTAGAAAATGTTTTCAGCTATTAAAGAAAATTCAAGAAGAAATAATCAACTTGAAAATACCCAATGTTAAGATGACGGAATTATCAATGGGTATGAGCGGAGATTTAGAAATTGCGATTGAAGAAGGCGCAACAATAGTAAGAGTGGGCACAGCTGTTTTTGGAGATAGAATTTATCCCGACAGCTTTTATTGGAATGAAACTGAATAGCACAGCAAATAAAGTACTATTGCCAACAATGGTAGCCGTTGCGCAAGCCCTTAATTTTCTAAAAACAAGACACAAATAAGCCCTTTTAAGGGCTTTTA
>NZ_BAABCY010000029.1:0-13787 GCF_039539345.1 Snuella lapsa
TACAACTTATCTAATTGAATTAATTCTCTTACTTTTATTCAAAAAAGAGACTTTTTGCGAGGTCTCCCGTTTGTTCCCATTGCATATCTGTTTCAGACATAGACGATAATTTTAATCTAAAACCTTGATTGTTTTCAGATTTATTTTTTTCGTTAGTAGGCTTTAATAAAAAGTCATACAAACCAGTTTTGGCATTTACTTCTTGAATTGTAAACACAAAGTTTCTAATACCAGTAGAACACGAAGACTCATTGATAGCGTAAGTCCCAGTATTGTTATTTGGAATAAACTTCCAACTACTTCCTTCAAAGCAATCTTTAGTGGTGTCGTTAAATAATGTGACATTATATTTTCCTGTTTTACTATAGGTTATTGTACTTAATGTCCAATCGCCTTTAATTGATTTTTTGGAATCTCTTACGGTTTTTGAGGCACCACAACTTACTATACCAATTGTTAGAAGTATTAATATTATTTTTTTCATAATTATTATGTGTTATTATGCTTTACGAAGGTGAGTCTGTTTTTAATTTTTTATGTTATATAACTTCATTTATAACTAACATTATTCGCGCATTTTGTAAATTTAATCTCTACAATCTGTTTAGTTCATTGATTAATTATGGCATGTATTCTCTATTTTATTATACTTTGTATAATTTTAAATAGAGACTTCATCATAACCACTTTTGATAACTGTAGAAATAATTTTAAACCTCGTATTGGCTTTAATAATATTACTGGAATGTGCAGGAATAATAATGGATTGACCAGTATTAAGTATATGAGATTTTTTGTTTATAACAATCTCTGCTTTTCCATCAATTACCTGGATAAAGGTATCAAATGGGGATGTTTTTTCTGTTAAGGCTTCCCCGGAATCAAATGAGGATACAGTCACATTTCCAGTGGTTTTTTTTATGATTGTTTTAATTACCACCGAATTGGGTATATATTCAATAATCTCCAAGATAATGAAGGTTTTATCCTTTTCTTGTTCCATGTTTTCCAAGTGTTTGGTAGTAGTTGGAATTGTTTTACCTGATTTGACTTTGTCTTCTTTTTCTTTTGACATAATCTTAATGGCTTTAATTATAAATTAAGTATAGTTCAAGATAACCAAAATAAAATGAGTTGTTTTATAAAACCAATGAAGTATGTTATATATATCACAGTTTTATATACTAAAAAAGCAGACCAAGAAACCTGCTTTCTTATGCCAAATGATATGTCTCATTTGGGCTCTTTTTAACTAACTAATGTAAAAAAAGATGACTAATTTAATAGCTTATAAGTTATATAGTAATGAAGTAGATTTGCATATATCAAAGATTTGATTTATAAGAAAGCTATCCAGAAATGAATACCTCTTAATCTTGAATCTACACTAGTAAAATTTAGTATCAATACTCATCAAATTCCGTAACAAAAAAGTAATCGGCATCTTTATTGTTTACAAAGTAAATACCTTCACCAAAAATATACTCCATATTTTTTTTGTTAACTTCTACTGCAAACCCTCTTTTTGTTGGATTAAATTCAAAGCTATCATTTGGGTCTTTTTTATATCTTAAAACAATGTAAGTATCATAAACGTTATCGGCATTCTTATCAACATAAATTAATTTGGTTACATGTTCTGGAGAATAAATAGCAGCTTGGTCTGTCTTCATTTTATCTTCCTTGGCAAATTTTATGTTAGATTTCCTTGTTTCGTTCACTCTAATTTTATAAGGAATAGTAATTCCATCCATAGTTTCTACATTCACGGTATAGATAGTAGATTTTTCTGTTTTTTGTTCTGTTTGTGCAATTATATTCCCTACTGTTAAAAACGGTAACATTATTACTGCAATTTTTATGGCTTTCTTAAATACTACTAATCTTATTGTAAATGAATTTTTCATCTTTTTTGTTTTTTTAAGTTTATTATTAAAACTGATATCTAATACCAATTGCAATATCAAAATCTAAATCATTGTTATCATAAACCTCATCACCAAAACCTATTTCAGGTCTAATATCTAATGAAAGCAATAATGGAATATCAAAATTGTATTCAATCCCTATGTCACCTGCAGCAAAAGCAAACGTGTCGGTAAAATCGTTTCCATTGTTATTATTAAAACTATAAGATCCTAAACCACCTCCAACTCCTACATACTAGTTAAAACCAGCATCTATATTCCAAACCCATTGGTATAAACCTGCGAGCTTAAATCCATCGTAATTTTTACCATCTCTCCAGCCTAAATCAAACTCCAACCTGTTGTTTTCATTTAAAGCTCTTTGATACGATATTTCGCCTCCAAAGCCATCACTATCTCCTAACCTTAATCCTAAAGCGTTTTTTGAAATATCTTGAGCATTCACGGTAAATCCAATTACCAACATTATACTTGCAATTATTGTATTTTTCATGTATTTATACTTTAATTATTGTTTTGCAGCCGCGTTTTCATCAGATTTTGCTCCCATTCTATTGAAGGTGTACATGGGGGCAAACTTTAGTTTTAAACCTGCTATTTTTTTATTATCAGCACTAGTCAAGCCTTCATTTTCTACAGTGTTTTTTCTAGTGTCAATAGCTTCGTATAATAATTTAATTTCATCCCAATCTTCTCTTGAGTAATTGTCTTTATTTGTTTCTACTGTACTAACAAAATTTTGGTAAACGCTAAGGATGTTTTCTTTGTTAATCCATTCAAAGCTCATATCGTCATTAGAATAATTTTTTCCTAAAAGCGCTATCCGTAAGTTATTGTTATACTCTATTGTGGCCATCAAATTTCTTTCAGCGATAACTTTTTTCTTAAAATTTTCAAACCGCAATGATGCATCATCAATATCTGCTCTTAAGGTATTATCTGTTTTAATTACGTCGATACTTGCCATCGCTAATTTTTTGTGTTCATAGCTACTGGACTCAATGTTTTTCCAATGGGAATTGGCATCTGTTAAATCAAGATCAGCTACAGAATCGACGTAAATTACATATGATTCTACATGGTCTTCGGCCATTTTCATTTTATCATTCTTACATGAGGTGAAGGCAATGCCTAAAGCACAAAACGCGAGTGTAATCGTTATTGTTTTCATAATTTTAAATTTTAATATGTTTTTGATATTATTTTTGTTTCGATATAATGGACTGCCTGTCCTAACAGCTTCATGTTTGTGTTTGGTACATTTGATTATCTAACCATTTTTTTGTTTATGTATTAACGATTTTTGGATACTTTTTAAATCCTTTTGCCGCCAATGACTCTAAATAAAATGGATATAATAGCAAGGACCAATAAAATGTGTATTAATCCGTCGGCACTATAGACAAAAAAACCAAATATCCAACCGATGACAAGAATAACTGCGATGATGTATAATAAATCTCTCATTTCTTAAATTTTTAATTGTTAAAATCTTAATCTTTCTTTTGATAGAGATATAAAAAAGCAGACATAAGTGAAGTCTGCTTTTTAATGCCAAATGAAACTATACATTTGGGCTTTTTAACTAACCAACCAAGTAACAAAGTTGATGAATTAAAAAGCTATTTAGTTACATAATGTTGAAGTAGATTTACATACATCACAGATTGTATTCGGCAAAAAAAAAGAACAGTTTGTTATAACTGCTCTTATGAGAATTTGCTTAATAATTTGCTGTAAAATAGCATAAAGATTGCAATATAAAAATCAATAGATTAAATTTCAGGTATGATTATAATCTCTTTTTTTGTTCTGGATTTTTACTAGAATCTACTTTGTTTTTAACATCGGTAGATTGTTTTTTACTACCTATTACAGTCTTTTTCTGGCTTTCTGTTTTTTTCTTGTTTTCCATGATATATTGTTTTAAGCAGTACTTAATTGTACTATTACAAAGGTGACACCTAATTCAAGCTTTTATGTTACACAACTTATGCTTAAGATTACACATGTTACGGTTTCAGATAATAAAAAAAGGTAGAATGTAGGTTAGTCCGATTTCTGATGCCAAATAATAATATTCATTTGGATTTTTTTATATTTAATTAATAGCATAACAAAGATGATTAATTTAGTAGCCTTATAGCTACATCGTTTTGAATTACATTTACATAAATCACTAATTTTTGTTTATACAAAAAAGCAGTTGAAAACAACTGCTTTTTAATTTGGGTCAAGTCAATCAATCACACTTGTTTTAACAACAAGCTTCTTGATTAGTTTTTAAAATACCAATAACTTCAGTACGATTTTTCTCTAACTTAGTTTCTAGTCTTTTAAATAAATCTGTTTCTTTACCTGTTTCAAACTTTACATCTTCACTTGTAAGTTTTGGATACTTTTCTTTTAAAGCTTTCGATTGTTTGCTCCAATCGCCTTTAACTTTAAAAAAATCACTTGTCTTTCTGTCACCTTCTTTGTTCTTAGTTTCCATAAATATTCGAGTATTAAGCAGTACTTAATTGTACTATTACAAAGGTGACACTTAATTCAAGCTTTTATGTTACACAACTAAAACTTAAGATTACACATATCACAGATTGATGTAATAAAAAAAAGCAGACTATAGGTTTGTCTGCTTTCTGATGCCAAATAATACTATGTATTTGGACTTTTCCTAATTGATTAATAGCAATACAAAGATGATTAATTTGCCTAATAATTAGTTATATAATAATAAACCATGTTTACATAAATCACAGATTATAAGAACTTATAAATTCTCAAAAGATGCATCCTGCGGAAATGATTAACTTTCAATAAGCTTTTTCTTTTCTTCGTACTCTTCCTTGCTTATCTCTCCAAGTGCAAAACGCTTTTTTAGGATATTTAGTGGTGTGTCTTTTTTTGTTCTCTGCCCAGGAATATTGTATGGTGTAGCAAAAATCCAAAATAGCAGGATAATCCATATAATCCACCATATCGAATGCATTCCCCAAAAGAGGTAATTTTCAAAATTCATCATGATATTATTGTTTTAAGTGTGAACGTAAAAACCAAGCCATTTTTTCGTGACTTTCCATAAGCCCTGTAATAAAATCACTTGTCCCTAAATCGTGATAGTCATCAGCAAACGGCTTTATATGTTCACGTAACACGATAATAATGCTTTCGTGATCTGCTAAAAGTTCTTTTATAAAACCCTGGCTGTCATTTGGATATTTATTTTTTTCAGTAAGTTGGGTTAAACTTAAGTAAGAGCCCAATGTTGCTGGTGCATAATGACCAATAGAACGAATACGCTCTGCGACACTATCAATCATATAATCCAATTGTCCAAATTGTGTTTCAAAAAACTTATGCTTCTCATAAAAATCTGCACCTTCAATATTCCAATGCGCATTTTTTGTTTTTACATAAAGCACGGTTTCATCTGCTAAAATTTTGGCTAATGCTTCAGTCACAGCTTGCCGATTGGTTTCTGTAATTCCTATTTGTGTTTTCATCTTATTTATTTTAATGACTTTGGTTGGTGATTATACCATTCAATTAGTTTTTATGTTTATCGCCACCCAAACTATAATAGTTATTCTCTTCATCTTCACTACCAACACTTTCTTGCTGATCGTCTAATTCTGAACCAGGAACATCTAAATCTCCTCCCGATTTATCGTCTTCAAAATCCTTTTCATTTTTCGTTCCCCTTCTCTCATTTGGCATTTTGTTTTTAGTAATGTCCTCAGGATATATATTTGTTTCTTCTTTCTCTTTATTGTAAATATCTTCATTAGCAGGATAGGCAAGGCCTCTTAAAAAATTTCTTTTTGACTTCGTTTTTGATAGGTTTTTTGACTGCTTTGTTTTATTGTTTTTTTGTTTCATAACGGTTTATTTTGGCGTATTGCTGTTCATGCTCTTTTGCATAAGTTTCTAATAAATCGTTTAAAGATTCCAGATAGTCTTTTAGTTCTTTATTGTTTATTCCTTTGCCTGTAATACTTAAAAAGCGTTCTGGCATTTCATCTAAATATTTTGTGAGTTCTGGAAATTCTTCCTGAATTTTTATAATTCTTAATATGATGATGTCATTAAGGCTCTTTTGAGATTCCATTTTCTATACGTGTGAAAAAATTAAAAGCATCTTCAAAAAAAGAAAGATGCTTTTAAAAAAGGCCTAATAAATTAACCGTTAAAGGCATGTTGCTTAACATCTGCTTTTTGAGCTTTCTTGGCAAGATTAACATGACCATGAGCAGTTATGGTACTTTGTGCTGCCTTTTGGTGATTTCCTTCTTCATGATGCGTTGCAGCATCTAAATGGCTTTTTGCAGCAGCCTGCAAATGTTTCGCGGCTTCTTTATGGTTCTTAATCCCTTTTAAATTCTTATCAATAGGATTACTGGTCTTCTCTTTTTTAATAGGTGTTTCTGCAGTTTTCATTGTTGTTGTTTTAAATTGTTAAAAAAATAATTGGCTAACTAAAGCATAGTAATAATCAATTTCTAATTCATTATTTACATAACAGATTCCAGGAGTTTTCCAAGCAATACGCTCTGCCTCTTCTTTTTGATATCAAGAATTTGCTTTTCCAGAAAGTGTAACTGTTGTTCCAGAAACTTTGACATTAATATAAGAATCGTCAATAGAACTTCTTCTCAAGACTTTTTCAACGATACTTTTTTCAATAGAATCGTTAGATTTAGATTTTATTTTAATGTTATTACTTAAACCTTTAACACCTGAAAGATAGCGTACAGCTTTTTTAGCGTCTTCTCTTTGGTAGTTCCAAGGTAATTCGCCATCTAATGAAACCCAACCATTCTCAAGTTTTACGGTTGCTTTATCTTTGGTAAGACCCATGTTTTTTTTATGCTTTTAAAACTTCGTCAACAATTTCGGTATCCGTTTTTTCTCATTTACTTTGAATTTTAACGTTAATTTTTTCAATTAAGGCTGTAACACCAATTACTTTTTTAGCGGCATTCTATGCTCATTTTTAACATAACTATCTACTTCACCAATAAGTGAAACCACACTATTTTTTGCCGTAACTCCTATTTCTGCTGAATGTAATAATGGTTCCCATTTAATGGCATTTTGAACATCTGTCTGCAGTTCTGCATTCATTTTCATTTTGAATAAAATTTGCATTATAAATTAATTTTCATTGCTTTACAAAGATGACTCTTAATTAAAAGGTATATGTTACACAACTAAAAATGAAGATTACATATGTTACAGATTCTCTAAATTGCTTTTTCTTTTTTTGCCTATTTTTTTATAAAATGTCGGAGATTGACCAGTAACTTTTTTGAATTGATTTGACAAATGCGCTACACTGCTATAATGCAACCTATATGATATTTCCGTAAGGTTTAGCTCGTCGTAAAGAATAAGTTCTTTGGCCCTTTCTATTTTGTGATTGATGATAAAATGTTGAATGGTTATCCCTTTAACCTCTGAAAATAAATTGGATAGATAGGTGTAATCATAGCCTAATTTTTCACTGATATAATCTGAATAATTTACTTTCGGGAGTTCATCGGAATAATGGACCATTTCAATAATTACATTTTTTATTTTGTCCACAAGAATACTTTTGTGATCATCCAATAGTTCTAAGCCGGAGACAGCCAAATTTGATTTTAGCTTTTGCTTTTGTTCCTTACTGATCGTTTCTTTTATTTCAATTACCCCAAGATCAATATTCGTAAAATGAAGCCCTAATTTTTCTAGCTCAGATTTCACCATAAGTTTACATCTTAAACTTACCATATATTTTATATACAACTTCATAAAAAAGTATTAGTAGTGATTTAGAATATTGAAAGGTTGTTTCAGGCTTTGATCGGATACACTAATTTAAGGAATAATTGGGTTTTTTAGTTATATTTTTTTGGAAATCAATTAAATAAATATCGTATTGGCACTCAAAGTTTCCTTTGTTGTTTAATTTTTGCTACCAGGAAAGCCTTAATTTTACAGGGAAATCTCGTCATAGCCACTTTAATGACAGTCGAAATAATTTTGAATCTCTTATTAGCTTTAGAAAGAAATAAAATTGAGTTCCAAGGATTTTGCAGAGATTCATCAAACGGTAAAAGTTTTTGAGTCAATCCTAACAAGTTACCCTGCAAGTTGAGTACTTATTGAATGTCATAGCTCAGGAGCATGACAGACAGGAGTCATTTGTGACTCAAAATAAGGGTTTAAATGCAAAAATTTATAAGGTATTTCTCCTTAGAGTTTTTGAAGTTAAAAAGGAAATAATTTCAATCTACCTTCAAAAATTTTAAAATACTTTTCTTTCATTTCATCTGAAAGAAAAGAAATGTCAATTAAGGCTTTCCATTTAGGAATTGTATTTTGCATTTGCTTTAAAATTGTATCTAATGCTTTGTCGCTCAATTGTAAGCGTTCTTTAGCGTAATAATCGATAAAATCAGTTGTTTTGAAATTGCTTTTTTTTCCCTTTAAGGTTAATGCAATTTCTTCTTCTGGGTTTTTAATGACAATACTTGAATTTAAAAAATCGTATACTGGAGCTAATGTTGTTTTCCCATTTTTTGTAATTAGTGAAAAGTTTTTCAAATGCATATCTTCATTACCTGTGACAAAACAAAAAAGGATCCGCTTGAAAAAATCAGCCCTTTCTATAGCGGGAAATGAGCAAAATTCGTCAATAACTGGTATTAGTTTTTCCATTGTAAAACGATACTTGGTATCTCTTGTGTTACCTGTTAATTGCGCAAAATCTTCAGTTGCATATTTTTTGCCTTTTCCGTAACGGTCAAATCGTTTTATAAAATAAGATAGACTGCCATCTTTTCCGTAGACCATACCATGAAAAGCAACTTCCAAGCCAAAGGTAGAAGCCATTCGCATTGTTAAATCTTCATTTTCTGGTAGTTGAGGGAATAAATCATTTTGAGGTTTTATAATGTATGTTCCAAATTGATCTACAATTTTAAACTCCTGGTCAACTACAGAAATAGAAGCACTCAATTTAGGCTGAACACCTTGAATAGATATTTTTTTTGCTCTATTGGCAGCTTCTCGTCTAAGTTCGGCTGCTGTAAAGGGTAAATCATTCAAATACGTCAATTTAGGAGCTATCTTGCGAAGTCCTTTTTCACTATATTTTTTGTTACCACATAGTTCGTATGTAATAGGGCATCTATTCATTGTCTAATAATTTGACTGTTACAGCGCCTACTAAATCGCTTCCAGTAGCAATTAACTGAGAAAAATAATCGTTTTTATCTATTTTGGCAATCTTTAATAAACCTTCTAACATAACGCCTTCAGGTAATAAACCTTCAAAAAAAGGAGGAAATGAGTTATAGCCATATGTTTTATGGTTAGTAGGCATGGTTAAGGAAATAGCTGCACCATCATAATTATCATCATATTCAAAGGTATATTCGCTAGGGGAGATCTCAGTTAACACCCCAGCTCTTTTTCCATGTACCATGACAACCGCTTTTCTCATTGTTATAATTATTTAGTCAAAGGGCTTTTAAATTCTACTTTAATATTCAAAACTTCGAGCACGGCTAAAAGGTTACTCCAACGAACCGTTTCTTTATTTTTTTCAATATCAAAAACGGTTGTTTTTCCTATTCCTGCTAGATTTGCTAATTCAAGCTGTGTGAGTCCTGCTTCTTTACGATGGGCTTTTATTAAAGCACCTAAATCTAAATTATTCATTTTTACCGTTTAAGCAGTAAATATAGTTGTTTTTGGAATCAAAAAGGATAAAAACACAGAAAATTTTTTAAATTCACCGTTATAGCGGTAAAAAAAGAGGTTTGAATCATATCATTTGATAAAATAATGTTACATGGGTTAAAATTACTGATATAGCGGTAAAAATGGGGAGGTGTGGATATTCTATTATGAATGGATTAATTAGACAATTTACGAAATACATATGTAGAATAATTTGGTATGTCATATGACCACGTAATTTGATACTAAAATTTTAGTATGAGCCGATTAATTTTGTTAATCGGCTCAATATTTTATGTATTTTTGAGCCAATTATGTGAATTAATCGACTCATGACGTATAATTGGCAACAAAAAGATTGGACAAAATTTAGCTACGATATAAATAAGCTGGAAGAACGATTATATGCTTTTGCTGAAAAGTCTGGGCGTATCAGTGGTATTCTAAAAGCGATGCCTAAAGAAGCCCATGTGCAAACAACGATTGATATTTTGGTTGCCGAAGCTATTAAAACTTCAGAGATAGAGGGGGAGTATTTAAGTAGAAAAGATGTAACATCTTCCATAAGAAATAATTTGGGTATTAATATCAAAGAGGAACAGGTTAAGGATAAAGAAGCCAAGGGGATGGCAAATCTCATAACAGATGTTCAAAATAGTTATGCCGCTGTTCTAACCCAAGAAAAGTTATTCGATTGGCATAAAATGATATTCCCTTATGTAAAGAATATCAGGGTTGGTGGATGGCGTACTCATAAAGAACCTATGCAAGTTGTATCAGGGAGAATTGATAAGCCGACAGTACATTTTGAAGCACCTCCATCAGAAAGAGTACCTATGGAAATGAATAATTTTATTAATTGGTTTAACAAAACTTCTCCCAATGGAAATGCCCCTATTAAGTATGCTCCGATACGATCAGCCATTTCACATTTATATTTTGAAACAATACACCCTTTTGAAGACGGAAATGGTAGAGTTGGTAGAGCCATATCCGAAAAAGCATTGTCGCAAACCGTAGGTTCTCCACTTTTGTTAAGTCTTTCTGTTGCAATTGAAGCAAAGAAAAAAGATTATTATGAAGCTTTAAAGGAGGGGCAGAGTAGTAATGAAATTACGGCTTGGTTAGAATATTTTATTGATGTGATATTACAGGCACAAGACAATTCGGAAGCGTTGATTGATTTTACATTAAAAAAGACAAAACTATTTGATGTTTATCAAGAAAGATTCAATGATAGGCAGTTAAAAGCTGTTAAGCGTATGCTACAGGAAGGTCCAGGCGGTTTTGAGGGTGGTATGACGGCCAAAAAGTATATGCGTATTACCCAAACATCAAAAGCCACTGCTACTAGAGATTTGCAGAAGTTATCAGAGTTAGGCATCTTTGAAGTTAAAGGTGATGGGCGCAGTACATCTTATTATATCAAGTTTGTCTAAAATCCTTATAGTTTTACAAGAGATCAATTTCATAAAAATTGATATTCATTAAATTATTTTAACTTTGTAACAGGCGAAAATCGAAGACATATCATAATCGGTCAACAAATCGGTCAACAATTGCAAAGATTGACACTAAGTATGTAGTAAATATACGGGATGGGAATTTGGTTCGAATCCTGTCGCGATCACAAAAGCTTCACTAGAAATGGTGGAGCTTTTTTGTTTTTTATTAGTTTTAAAAACTCTAGAGAACAGTATAAAAATACTATTTTCAAGGCTATTCGTTTGCACATTATTTACACATGGCTTCTCTGGAATTACCAAAGCTAATAAACATCGTGGCTCAGTTGGCTAAAACATATAGGTTTTTTATTGAATTGAGAGACTATTCAATCTGATTCATATCTATATTATTAGGAATTCCTTGTGGAAAGCGAGCAAATTTTGACATTTCATTCCATGAAATATTATCGGGATATTTCATTCGGTACGAACTACTTTGGGAAGTACTATTCATCGAAATTGCTACGCCAATATTAACAGGTAGGCTAAAAATCCCAAAAAATCCATGACCAACAGATGTAACAGGCATCAACGTAGACCATCTATTAATTATTTTTGGATTGTCATAAATAGATGAAACGAAAATCTCAACATTATTAATATTTTCTTTTTTGAAAGTTTTAATATTTTCCTCTTTTTCGTTCGTTAAAACCCTTATAGTCTCTGGGGTGACCTCAATTAATTCTCCTTTAATAAAGGAATTGTCTAGTAGTTTACATTTTACAAATAAACCTTTTACATCAAATTTGAAATTCTTTGGGGAAATCAAAGTTTTAGGTGTTCCGCAGCTTAGTACCAATATTAAAGCACTTAAAATAATATGTAATCTTTTTTTTATCATTAGTTGCAGTTTTCGTATTTTGAACTCCAGAATAATTGTTCGATGTCTGGTTCTATTTCTTTAAATTCTTTGGCAAGCTCTGTCCATACTTTTTCATCGTTTAGAAGCATTTTTTTTAGTTTTGGAAGGTTTTTATTTTCAATCCAATTCTGTCTAATCCATTCTAAATAATAGCCTTTTGAAGAAAGAAACAACTCGTATTGCCTGTTGTCTGATAATTTCGGTAATCTAAACTTAAATTCATATTCATCTCCAGGGAATGTTACTAGGTAATTATTGTCGTCGTTAAAAATAGCATCAATAGTATTTTTATCCTTTTTATTTGCTATCATTTGATCGGGATATATTGAGATTGCGGTAATGCTATCTTGGATTGATGTTAACCCCAAATAATCTAGGCGCCACAGACCTTTGGTCATTTCAATTTTTATTTTAATCTTGTTTTTTATATCTGGAATCTCGGTAAGTGGAGCTATCATTAGGTTTTTTGCAATAGGGCCGGTTTCGTATAGCTCATCAAAAAGGGTCCAATTATTTATTTTTGTGTCCAAGTATAGTAGTTTTATTTTCCCAAGGTAATTAAACGGGTTAGAAATATGCTTTTTTATTTGGTCGTTGGTCTCAATTTTAGCAAAATAATCACCAACCTCATTCCCCATGTAGGATAAGCCGTTATAAAGGAGAAATGTAGTTAATAATGTTTGTCTGAAATTAATGACTAAACCTGGATTTTTGAATGCTGCTTTATCGAATTCTATGTAAATTTCCTCCTTGGCAGACAAATCACTAGAATTTGTTGAAGAAAAGTATTCAAAATCATCAAAATTGTTAATAAAAGAGCTGATATCCTTATCTCCCTCCTTAGCATTCGTTACATTAATTAAATTCTTACAACGGTAAAATATGTTGCTCTTGTCATGAAAAACATAATCTGTCGGATGTTTTGGAACAGCTTGTATAAATAACTCGTTTATCATATGTGTTTCATAGGCTTCATTTTTCATTGTAATATTTATAATTTCTGAAGATGTTGAATAGCGCAGTGCGTCTAGGTCTTGCTTTTCCAAAGACGGAGAGATAGAACTTGAAAAGCCTTCAGCATGAGCTGATTGAAAGACGGAGGCGTTATTTAAATAAAATGTAGGGCAAGAACCAAAGCATGCCTTTGGATTTGTAATACATATCACATCTCCCAAAATATTAATACCTGTTAAGATACTTAATGCTGCGATTTTTTCTTTGTCTTTTCCTTTAATGGCATCAAATTGATTGGTTTCAACAATTGCTATATCGTCTAAGGGAAATGATAATTTTCCTTCACTTATTATATTCCTGTTAAAATCAAAGAGTTTGCCTTCTCCATAAATTGTGTCTTTATCCGAGTTTAACTTCCAATCACCTAAAAGACTAACATCTCCATTTTTTAAATGGATTTTAAAAAATGAAGAATCGGGAATATTGACATGAAGCGTATCGTTAAAGGTTCTATAATTTTTTCGGAAATCATGTTTTATATAAATTTTACTGCAGGAATAAATGGTAATCCAAAGAATAATGACTACAATTACAAATGAAAAGGCGTGTTTAGATTTCATTGTTAAGAGAGTTTATGTAACAGTTTTTTAATTTAATTCTTTTAAACTCAACAAACAATGATTTATGTTAGTTCATGAGATGATAATATTTTGTAATTTGATTGAATTATAGATTATGAAGTCATCTTGACTTTTTTTTGAGGAAAAATAGGGGTTTTAGAAATTTGTGTTGCGAAACATAAAAACT
>NZ_BAABCY010000030.1:0-4661 GCF_039539345.1 Snuella lapsa
CTTTGCCCATTTGGCGTTCCTGCTCTTTATGGCCTGTAATTCCTTATCACTGGCCGATAAGGTCTGTTGGTCTTTGCTTGCTTTATTGCCTTTTGCCCGGCGCAGTGGCCCGTCCTTATCCCGTTTGCTGATATGGCGTATGTTGCGCAGGTGGCTCTCCAAATCTTCTTCAGGTACTTTTAACTCCAAACTGTCCATCGAGGCGTTGGCCTTGACCGGGGCACTGTCGATGGCCTGGGTATGCCCGCTGACCATACCTGCCGATACACACAATTCAAAAACCCGGGTGAACACATCTTCAAAAACTGACTCCGGAAATAGCCCTCGCGTACGACTGATTGTGGAATGCCAGGGTAGCTCCTCGTCGATATCGTAACCCAAAAAGTACAGGATATCCAAGCGCATGCTGCAATGCTCCATAAGCTTGCGGTCACATTATATTTTCTAAATACCCTACCAAACACAACTTAAAGAAAACCACGGGATCGATGCTCTTTTGGCCACTGCTGCCATAATAGCCTTTGGTCTCTTTGTACAGAAAATCTAAGTTTAAAACACCCTTTAAACGACGGTAGAAATTGTGCTCCGGTACCCGGACACTTAACTGAAACTGATTGAACAATTTCTCTTGATACTGTTTTTTGCCTTGCATACACTAAAATACGAAATTTCTTTCTTATATTTGAGTTGTGCAACAGGCACAATGGCTATAAGTAATTGCTTGTTCTCGCCTACTTCTGAAAATCCTTGCGGATTTTCAGTTCGGTGTGTACTTGCAAAGTTAATCGCTAACCCGCGCAACTACTCATAGCCGAGACCGTTGGCAACAATTAAAAACCTAAGAATATGAATACAAAACCATTTTTATTGACGGTTCTGATCGCGACTATTCTCATCTCTTGCGGACAACAAAAAAATGAATCTACTGACAAAGAAAATTCAGCTACCGTTTACTACAATGGCGACATCATCACCATGGAAGGCGACTCACCACAATATGCCGAAGCTGTGGTAGAAAAAGAGGGCAAGATAGCCTTTGTAGGCGCCAGTGACGAAGCCATGAAAGTGGCTGGTGCAGGTCATAAAATGGTAGATTTAAATGGAAAAACACTGCTCCCTGGATTGATTGAACCACATTTGCATCCGTCATTAGCAGCCATCATGCTACAAAATGAAATCATTGCACCTTATGACTGGAAATTGCCTTCGGGAACTAAAAAAGGTGTTCAGGGTGAAGAGGCTTACAGACAACGTATTACTGAATCTATAAAAAACAATGCTCAGGATGACAAAATGTATTTCATATGGGGATACCATCAGCTTTGGCATGGGGACCTCAATCGTGAGTTGCTTAATACTATTGCTGGAGATAAGCCCGTAGGTATTATTCACCGCTCCTTCCATGAGATATTTTTAAACGATGCTGCGATTGCAAAATTAGGCATAAAGGAAAGTGATTTTGAAGGCAATCCCCAGGTGAACTGGGAAAAAGGCCATTTTTTTGAAGGCGGTTGGTTAGCTCTTGTGCCTAAAATGGCGCCTATACTTCTGGAACCTACCAGCTACCTAAAAGGACTAACCACCATGAGCCAACTCTTGCTTCAAAATGGTATTACGACCATTGCAGAACCAGGATTTCCGAGTTCTGATTTTGATGGTGAACTACAATTACTCATGAAGGAAATGGAAAAAAATCCACCTTACGACGTGTATTTAATTCCAAGCGGGACACAGTTGTACAGCATGAAAGGAAGTAATGAAGAAGCTCTGGCTTTTATAAAAAGCATGGACACCGTAAAAGCCTACAACCGTTCTAATGTGAAGTTTTTACCAAAACAAGTCAAATTATTTTCAGACGGTGCCATCTACTCTCAACTCATGCAAATGAAAGATGGCTACACAGACGGTCATGATGGTGAATGGATGACGCCTTTAGATTTATTCGAAGAACAATTGATGTTATACTGGAACAACGACTACAAAATTCATGTACATGCTAATGGTGACTTAGGACAGCAAATGGTGATTGATCTGGTAAAAAAAGTTAAGGAAAAACAGCCAAGAGAAGACCATAGACTCACCTTGCATCACATGGGGTATTTTGATGACATCATGGCGCAGGAAGTGGCTGATTTAGGGATAGAAGCTTCTGTAAACCCCTATTACCTTTGGGCACTTGCCGACAAATATTCAGAGTTTGGACTTGGTGAAAAGCGTGCAAAAAATCTTGTGGCTATAAAATCATTAACAGACAGAAATATTCCCGTTTCCTTTCATTCAGACTTTTCTATGGCACCTGTGGAGCCTTTGACATTGGCATGGACGGCCATAAATCGCGAAACATCGCAAGGCAGTAAGGTGTCGCAAGACCAAAAAATATCGGTGTTCAAAGCCTTGAAAGCGTCTACCATAGACGCTGCACGCACACTTAATTTAGAAAACAGAATAGGCTCTATAAAAGTCAACAAGGTTGCCAACTTTACCATCTTAGTCGAAAATCCTTTTGAAATAGATCCGATAAAAATTAAAGACATCAAAATAGATGGTGTCGTTTACAATGGAAAATATATCAAAAACAGCAATAAAAAATTATAATTTTTTCATTTTAAGAATTAAAAGTCATGAACAATAGAATTTTAGCAATTGTTTTCTTATTTGCCTTTTCGGTAACCATTCAGGCACAAGATACAACTCAAGATATTGATCCGTCTAAACCAACCAACTTATATACTCAAATTAACACCCTGGGAGAGTATAACGGTTATGATGGCTTTTCTACATATGGCACAAGGCTTAATTTTCAATATGCCTTTAATCCCGACAACCTTTTATTAGCAGAAGTTCCGTTATTATATAATGATGCCACTAATACGTATGGGCTTTCAGATGTGAGAGTACGCTATTTTAGAGCTATAAAACGCGATATTTCTAAAACCGTTATTGCCATTGCTCCATTTGCAGATATCACCATGCCAACAGGTTCAGCTAAAAGCGGTCTTGGTTCTGACACATGGTCTTTGGCTGCTGGTGCAGTAGTTGGTTTATTTTTAAATAAAAGTATATCACTGTTTCCAGGTGCTAATTACGTTTACCTCACTCAAATTGAAGAAAGCGGTTACGGATTTCAAACCAATATGAGTGTTAAGTTTAACAAACAAGCATTTTTATTTGTAAACCCTATTGTTACCCACTTTAGTTTTGATACGATTTGGCAAGCTGAAGTAAATTTTAACTACATCATTACGCCAAACAAGTTTAAGGTCAATGCGGGTTGGTATCCGAATTTTACAAATGAAATCAATACAATGAGAATCGGAGCTACTTTTTTTCTTTAGAAAATAATGGAATCTAAGATTCAAGAATATTAATGACCTACAATAAACTATTGCCAACAATGGTAGCCGTTGCACAAGCCCTTAATTTTCTAAAAACAAGACACAAATAAGCCCTTTTAAGGGCTTTTATTTTACCGTGTAAATTGCTTGCACCCTAAAATTATAAGGCTTAAAAAGACGTAAAACGTATTGTAGGATAGCTTTAAGAGCAAAACGAACATTGGCCAGGCTTGCCGCCCCACTTTTACTGTGCTTTTCTATGAATTTCAGGTACTTTTTAAGGTTGTAGGCAATGGCCGATAGCTGCATGCACTTATTGGCCTGCCTAATACCTATGGTATTGACTTTTCTTAAGCCCATAAACTGGGTGAGCGTTCCAAATATGCGTTCTACCGTACTTTGGCGCTTGGCTTTCATGTAGCGCCCCTGTAGGGAAGGCTACAAAAGGGGATAGGCTACAGGAAACGAGACCGTTAGACTGCGCAAAAACCTATTTTGAATATTAGAATATTCGAAGGGGGATCTGAGAAAAAAATCAAATACGGGATTCTCAGGGGAGAATTTAGTTGTTGCGCAGACTCCCGTTGGGCAACATTAGGAAAAGCGAGCAATTTTTCGGATATTTAGAACTTAAATTTAAGTAAAAATGGCAACAATAGATAATATACGAAACGGATTGATTGACAAAATACTATCCATTAAGAATAAAGATTTTTTGGTCGCTCTTGACAAGCTAATCTCATCGAGTTCTTCCGAATCAGAAATCATTGAATTGTCCAAAGAGCAGAAAATAATGTTGGAGATGAGCGAACTGGATATCAAAAGCGGAAAACTGATTTCTCAAGAGGCTATGGACAAAAGAAATCTGGAATGGCTAAACGCGATGTAATTTGGACTAGAACTGCCGACATCCAATTTGTGGGAATTTTAGAATATTGGGTAAAAAGAAATAAATCAAATACCTATTCAAAAAAACTTGTGAAACTGGTTTCGGAAAGGACAAAACAAATTGCCAATAAACCATTGATTTACAAAGCAACCGACTTTAAAGATACGCGAGTTGCTTCATTGAGAAACTTTAGCATCTATTATAAAGTTACTGACAAAGAAGTTGTCATTACAGCTTTTTGGGATAATCGACAAGACCCTAAAAAGCTTTTGAAAATATTGGAAAATAAAAATTAACGTTGTCCAGCCAGTAGCAGATTTGCACAAGCCTATAATTTTTAAAAAACATAACATAAAGACGCCCGTTTTACAGGGCAATTTCATTTAAAACCAAGAACTTTTTCTCTGTATTCTCTATCAAGAAGAGCATTAAGGCGT
>NZ_BAABCY010000031.1:0-37331 GCF_039539345.1 Snuella lapsa
TTAGATATGTATAACCATAAACGAGCAGCTTAGTCATTCAACTTAAAGTCCAATTTTTTGTTGCAAGTCCAAAAATATTTAAAAATGAAAAAAATAATAAAAAATTTAGGAATAGCCTTTTTTACTTTATCCTTATTCTTTTATTCCAATTTTGATAACAAATCAAATCAAAGTAGAGATTTTTCTTTGAGTTCTTTGTTAACTTTTAATAGTGCTAAAGCCGAAGAAATTTGTTACTATAATTGTGATCCAACACCAGATGGATCAATTGAAGCTCCTTATACTGAAATGTGTCCAGTTTGGTTAGATTATGCCGGAGAACCTATATTCTATGGAAATTGGCCAACAACTGGAATAGACTGTGATTGGACTATGGACCCATCTTACACATGTAGTCCTTATGATCCATGTTAAAATAAATCATGTAAAACACCTCATTGACAGAGGTGTTTTATATTTAAAAATCAAAATTGTTAAAATGAATTTATTTAAATATTCAATAGTCTTATCATTGACAATGTTGCTCGGTTGTAAAGACAATAATAATAAAACTTCAATTCAAAGTATCAGTCCATTAGATAGAAATAAAAGTATAAGAATAAATCGCGTAGACGAGTTAAACTTTGATAATGAACAAGCAAGAAAAATTAAAATTCCTGCGGATGTACTAGAAGAAAGGCAGATCAAAGTTGAAGAGTTGTTTTCAAATATTGAGTTTACTCCATTGGAGACTACTGATAAAAGCATAATAGGATCGATCAATAAAATAATTTGTGATTCAAATTTTTATTTTATTCATGATAAACGAAATAATAAAGTTTTACGATTTAATAATGAAGGAAAATTTTTAAATAGTATAGGCTCTATCGGAAAAGGCCCGATGGAAGTGGCTAATATTGGAGACGTAGCTATTAATAGGGATAAGAAGTTTGTATCAATACTTGATTATAAATTAAAAAAAATTGTAAAATATACATATTCAGGTAAATATTTGTTTTCGGAACCTTTGTTTTACGTTGTTTCTCAGCATGAGTATGCAGATAATGAAGCTATGGTTTTTAGCGTAACAAGAGCACAAAGAAACACGGATATCCCTGCCATAGATTCATATGGTTTGTTGTTAGCTGATAAGGAGTCAGTTCCGTTTGCAGTAGCTTTTAAAAATCCTAAAAAATCCTTTTCAAATAAAACTATAAACCCTTTAAGAAGCTTTGGAGGTAAAATTTATTATCATCATCCATTCTCGGATGGTATCTGGCAGATTGAGGATAGTATAATAAGGCCTATTTTGAAATTTGAGTTTGAAAAAAACGGGTTATCACCAGAGGTTTGGAAAGAAAGCATAAACAACAAGGAATTCAATAAATTATTGGATAAAAATATTCTATTCTCTGGTGATTACGTAATTTTAAATGATTTATGGTTTCTTCAAGTTTATACAAATAATCAACCAGTAGGAGCATTATTTTATAATTATAATACTGGAGCCTTAAAATATGGTGTTGGTTTAAGATACAGTAAAGAAATTCCACTATCGTTTTTGGTTGGTTATCCAAATGGAATTACAGATGACGGATTTTTCATATCTATTAGGGAAGCTATGGATTTACATAGTATTAAGAAGATTTTTTTGAAAAATAAAAAGATTAAAGAGACTTTAAGAAGAAAAGATTGGGATAAATTAAATAAAATAAAACCAACTGATAACCCAGTAATTGTAACATATAAATTAAAGGACTTTTAATAATGAAACATAAAAGGCTTTTTTGTGCAAGAAGTGCTATATTATTGTTAGCTCTTTTAGGCTTCATTTTTTTTAATGAATTTAAGCTAACTAGACACCTGTCATTAAAAAATACAGATGAAATTGAAAATTTAAGATCTAGAGTTTTATTCCAATCTAATTTCTCTGGCTTTTTTAACTTTTCAACAGATTATTATATTCAAACCATCAATGGTGATTCGAAGAGTATAGTCGATGTGTTTTCAGATTTAACAGTTGTTTTGTACATAAGCACTAATCAGTGTACATCGTGTATTGATGATTCTATTGAAAAAATTCAAGAGCGGTTGAAAAAACATCCCAATTTGGAATATATTATTTTTTCAAGTGGTTTCACATTAAGAGAGTTAATGTTAATTAAAACGAATAAAAAGCTTAAAGCTTCTATATATTCGATAACCAATAACAGAAGCCATTTTTTTAATAAAATGGATAAAGCTTTATTCCCTTATTATTTTACCGTGAATAGTAATTTAGAGGTTTCAAACATATTTTTTCCACAAAAATCTTCTTCGATTTTAGAGGTTAGATATTTTGAGAGGTTAAGTAGTTTAAAGTAAGTTAGTTAACAAGTATGAAAGGAATGTTTATCATATAAATATGAAGTGGATTTAGTTTTTTTGAAAACTAAGTAACTGATTCTGTTTCAGAAAAGGGGATTAGCTAAGGATGTGAAAAAGAAATATAAAAAGTTGATTAGGGTCTATTTAAATGTATAGGGTATTATTATGTTAAGGATATAAAAGGAAACAAAATCAAGTGATAATAGTGCTTTGCCATTCCCTCATTTGAAAGACTTTTAATCATGATAAAATATGATTCAAGGAAGAATAGTATAGCACAGCTTCTAATCTCAATATTTTTTAGAGCAATATTAATGAATGGATTTAATAAAAAAAGTAACATATGGAAAGAAGTATTATAATAAGCAAGAATATAAAATTAAAAGAGAAAATTTTCTTTGTAGAAATATGATTGAGCAAATGACTTCTACAGGTTTTTCAATTGGAATGGCTTTTCTTTTATGAATAGAAAATGGGGCAGCAAATTATTGTCTCTTTTGAAGAAAGGTCCATTATTAACTTCCAGAATTCCACCATTATCATGTCCAATGTGTTTAGATAGCTCTATGGTTAGTTTAAGAAAGTTTATAAGAAAAAACAATTTTAAAGATAAAGTAATTGTTTTAACATCATATACTAGAGAAGGGGATGTAGTTTTATTTCATAGATTACATCAAATTGATGTTTATAGCATAATAGAAAATGAAATAACTTTGCCTATTAAGATGAAAAGAAACCATATATGTTTATTTTGGATTCCACTTTGATTTCTAAAGCCCTTTATATTCCTGAAAAATCTAATTCAAATTTAACCGACATTTATTTGAAGAATGTTAAAAATTTGTTTTTGGCTTCAATTACTAGTGACTAGTTAAAATATATGCTTGATAAAGTCAAAATACAATAAATACGAATGAACTCAAAATTAATATTATTCATTTTTATTATTATTTCTCTTTCCTGTAAACAAGAACAGGCCAAAGTAGAAGAAGCCTCCATAGTAAAACAACAGTATCTCCCCGAGAAAAACGAGGTTGATGCCATGGTTTTGAAACGGGAAACTTTTAAAAAGGAAATAGTAAGCAACGGTAAGTTGGTGGCCTTGGAAAAGAACGAGCTAAAGTTCGATGTCAGTGAAAATCTGGAACGACTCTTTGTAAAGAATGGCGATTATGTAAAGCAAGGACAAACCTTGGCCGTTTTAAAGGCCTTTACTTACCAGCAAGCCTATACCAAGGCAAAGATCAATCTAAAAAAGGCTGAGTTGGAATTTCAGGATAAACTGGTAGGACGTGGTTACGAAACCTTCAATAAAGACAGTATCCCGGCCGAAGAGTATGAGATGCTCGCCATTCGTTCCGGTTATAAGGATGCCCAACATGAGTTACAAAATGCGGAGTTCAAATTAAAAGCCACCAAATTGATAGCCCCTTTTAGCGGCAAGATAGCCAATATTGAAAACAAACAGCATGAACACATTAATGTGGGAACCGAAGTTATGACCTTAATAAACGATTCGGTTTTTGAAGTGGAGTTTTATCTCATAGAGTCGGAAGTTTCGGAAATTGCTGCTGGTGGACAGATACAGATAACTCCCTTTGCCTTAAGTAAAAGCTATCAGTGTACCATAACCACTATTAACCCCCAGGTAGAAAAGGACGGTACCATTTTGGTAAAGGCCAGGGTAAAGAACGATGGACAACTAATGGAGGGCATGAACGTTAAGGTCTTTATCCAAAAGAATATTCCTAACCAATTTGTGGTGCCTAAATCGACAGTAGTATTACGTCAAAATCAGGAAGTGCTGTTTACCATAAAATCAGATAAGACCTATTGGACCTATGTGCAAACCACCAACGAGAATAGTAGGCAATATAGTGTCATTCCCCATCCAGACAAGAGCAGTGCTTCATTGAAAGTAGGTGACACCATTGTGGTTTCGGGTAACCTCAACTTAGCACATGATACTGAAATTGAGATAAAAAATATCGTCCAATAAATAATGAGTGTGTCGTATCGAGCGAAGCGAGATATCTCATCAATTACAACAAATCCATTAAAATGAAGCATCTAGGTTACTTAATACTAATAACAATTTTGTTTTCCTGTAGCCACATACCTAAAGATGTACAACGGTCCTTAGAATTGGCAGGAGATAATAGAGAAGAATTACAAAAGGTAATAGACCATTATCAAAATCCGGAGGATAGTCTAAAATTACAGGCAGCTTATTTTTTGATTTCAGAAAAGGTTCCTTATGGAGTTTATATTGATAGCCGTAATGAGCGTGTTCTTGAAGACTTTTTCAATACCTTGAATGATTCCTTAAATCCGTTTTTTGAAAAAGAAAATAAAGATAATGCCAACGAAAGGAGAAGAATGATAACTAAACTTATTGATCATTACAAATTTGATCATGGTAAGATATTTAATAATAGATGGCCTGTAAAAAGGGATATTGAGAGCATTAAGGCATCATTTTTAATAGAAAATATCGATTATGCTTTTAAATCATGGGAATTGCCCTGGTCGAAACACTATAGTTTTCAGGAGTTTTGTCAATACATTTTACCTTATAGAACAGGGAAGCAATATCCCAATGCGTGGCGTAAATATTTTAACGAAGCGTTTAAGTCATTTAGAGATTCCATCGGAGAAGAAAGGGATCCCAGTGTTGTGGCTAAGCAGCTAAATGAATACCTAAATCAAAAAATATTTATGTCATGCGGACTGTATGATGCTCCTTATACACTTACCGGACCTCATATGTATCAATATAAGATTTATGGAAATTGTGTTAGCCTATCTAATATGATACAAGAAGCTATGAGATCGATTGGTATAGCTACCACCGAAGTTTTAATGAACAAGTTCGGTTATAATGGTAAAGATCATATTGCAAACGCTATTTTGGACAGTAAAGGGAATTGGCAATATTTTAACGCTTTATCCCAGGCCCCAGGTACCTTGGTTTTTGAGGAAAAGTTAACGAAGGTCTATAGAAAAAGCCTAATACATACGGAAGGTTTAAAAAAAAATAAAATAGAAGTTTTAAGCAAACTCAAACTGTTTGGCTGGGAAGATATTACAAGACAGGTAACGGAATCGTTTGATATATCAGTTAAATTAACCGATATAAACCATGAAAAGTATAAAACTGCTTACTTGTGCATTTTTGATAATCAAATCCGGGGTGGATGGGTACCTATTGATTGGAGTTTGATAGATAGTAATGAGAAGGAAGTTGTTTTTAAAGATATTGGAGGGAAGGAAGTTGTCTATTTGGCCATGACGGATGATGATCGTGTGGGGTTAAGACCTTTAAGTAATCCATTTATATTAAAAAAAGATGGGTCGGTTACATATTTAAATAGCGATCAGGAAGAGATCACTATGGAGATTAATAGGAAACACCCCCCTAAGAAGCATCTAATCAAAATAGCGATGTCATTAAATGGAGGGCGATTTGAGGCTTCAAATTCTCCGGATTTTAAAATTCCGAACATATTATACACCCTGAAAGATATAACGAATGTCAGTAATGTTATTGTTGATATTCCACCTAAAGCATATCGCTATTATCGTTTTGTCTATCCAAAAATTGAAGATAAGAAGTATTACGATATAGCCAAATTAGCATTCGGAAATTATAAGGAAGGTCATTTTGTAGAATCTAAAGGGAGGTATTTAGCCTCAAAAGGGATAAATACAAAAGTATTAGATGCTCTTTTTGACTCTGATCTATTAACCTATTCGAGTATTTACAGAAGAGAAGAAGGGGTTAAATCTTATACGGGAGGAGAAGCTGTTTTAGGACTTTCTGAAAATGTATGGATAGGATTGGACTTAGGTAGTCCTCAACAGATTTCAAAACTATATTATTGTCCGAGGACAGATAAGAATGGTATCTATGCCGGTATGGAATATGAGCTCTTTTATTGGAATAATGAATGGGTCTCAGGGGGAAGTATGCAAGGAAGTGAGTCAGGAATATTAAATTTTGAAAATGTTCCTAAGGGAACATTGTATTGGTTGAAGAATCATACAGAGGGTAAAGAAGAACGCATCTTTACCTATGAAGATGGTAAACAAGTTTGGTGGTAGAATTATGGTAAAGTTTTTAATAGATAAACCCATAGCCGTATTGATGACCTCTTTGGGCATCCTGATCCTGGGGGTGTATGCCTTCGGCTTTATTCCCGTGTCCCTGATGCCTGATATCGATATCCCCGAGATTACCGTGCAGGTATCGGTAGATAACATGTCGGCCAGACAATTGGAAGACGCTGTGGTCAAGCCCCTGCGCCGCAACCTGATGCAACTGAGTCACCTAAAGGACATTACCAGTGAATCCACTAACGGTACAGGTACCATACGGCTTCAGTTTAACCACGGCACAAAAATAGACTATTCCTTTATCGAAGTCAACGAAAAGATCGACCGGGCTATGGGTAGTTTCCCCAAGGACATACAGCGTCCCAGGGTCATCAAGGCCAGTGCCACTGACATACCGGTGTTCTATTTAAGTATGACCCTAAAAGAAGACGCCAAACCACCATCGTCCAATAACGATTTATACCCGGTGTCACAGGATTTTGTGGACTTTAACCGTTTTGCCGACCAGGTGATCCGCAAGCGTATCGAGCAAGTGGGCGAAGTGGCCATGGTAGATGTCAGCGGATTGGTATCACCCGAGATACTGATCATTCCCGACCAGCATAAACTGGACGCCCTAGGGATTAGCTTGGATGCTCTGGAATCCGACATCAAAAAATACGACCTGGAGATAGGGAGCCTGCTTATTAAGGACAGTCAGTACCAGTATGATGTACGCTTGGGAAGCACCCTTGACAACATCCAGGAAATAAAGGACATCTACATCCACAAGAACAACCGGGTATACCAATTAAAAGAACTCGCCCAGGTGCTGGAGCATCCCCAAAAGCGTACCGGATTGGTACTGTCCAATGGCAAGGAGGCCGTGACCATGGCCATTATCAAACAGAGCGATGCCCGTATGGGGGATCTAAAAACATCTCTTAACCAACTTTTAGACTATTTTAAGAAAGATTATCCTAATATCGATTTTACTATTACCAGGGATCAAACCAGGCTGTTGGACTATGCCATCAATAACCTGCTGCAAAGTTTGTTTTGGGGTATGCTCTTGGCCTTTGGCATTATGTTCCTGTTTTTAAAAGATGTCAAGTCCCCATTGCTTATCGGGATCAGTATCCCTACCTCCCTTATCGTTTGTTTGTTGTTTTTCCAGCTATTGGATATCTCCATCAATATCATTTCCCTTTCCGGGCTGGTGCTTGGTATTGGGCTGATGATTGATAACTCTATTATCGTTATAGACAACATCACGCAATACCGGGGTATGGGCTATACATTGTCAGAGGCCTGTGTTGTGGGGACCAACGAAGTGATCAAACCGCTGCTGAGCTCGGCGCTCACCACCTGTGCCGTCTTTGTGCCTTTGGTGTTTTTAAGTGGTATTAGTGGTGCCCTGTTCTACGACCAGGCCATGGCCATAAGCATTGGGCTGTTTGCCTCCTTTTTTGTGTCCATTACCCTGTTACCCGTACTCTACCGTTTGTTTCATTTAAGAAACAGGACGAGGCAGGGGCGTATAACCCGCTTTCTGACCAGGATGAACCGTCTGGACTATGAAGCCCTTTATGAAAAAGGCCTTCGCCGGGTGATGCGCAGGCAAAAACTAGCCTGGGTATTATGCCTGTTACTGCTTTTATCGGGATTTGGTCTTTACCGTATCCTTCCCAAAACCCAGATGCCTGACTTTACCAGAACAGAAACTCTTTTAAAGATAGACTGGAATGAGCAGATCCATGTCGAGGAGAACAAGGCGCGTGTGCTACACCTTTTGGATCCCATAACGACACAGCTTATAAACCAAATGGCATTAGTGGGAAACCAGCAATTTATTTTGGATAAGACTACAGCGGCCAAAACCTCCGAGAGCACCTTCTACCTGCAATGTAAGAACCAAAAGGATTTAGCTGCAATAAAACAAACACTTCAGAATACCATTCAAAACAGGTATCCCAATGCTTCCTATGAGTATAACGATGTCGATAACATTTTCAGTTTGATTTTTTCAAATGATGAAGCACCGCTCACTGCCCGCTTGCGCCCGGTGGACAACCTGGGTAGCAGCCAAAATGACGGCCTTAAGCAGGTGTGGTATCAGCTGCAGCAGCGTTTTGATCATTTGGAACTACAGCCCCTGGTCTGGCAGGATTATATGACCCTGGTAGCCGACCAGGAAAAACTAATGACCTATGGGGTTAGTGCCGGTACTATTTTCGGTACCCTAAAGAGTGCTTTCAATGCACGGGATATCCTATCTGTTGTCGATAACCAGAATTTTATTCCGGTCATCCTGGGAGGCCCGTCAAAACAGATCAATGCTATTTTAAATGAAACCACGGTGGTGTCCCGGGACAGTGCTGTGTTCCATGTTAAGGACTTTATAAAGGTGGTGTCTGCCAAAGATCTAAAGATCATCCGGGGTGGTGTTGAAGGCGAATATTACCCTATGGACCTTCCGGTTAAAGAAGATCAGGTAGATAATACTATGAACAGTATTAAAGAACTTATCGGTCAGAATACATTATATGATGTCAGCTTTTCAGGAAGCTATTTTAGCAATCAAGAGCTGATGAGTGAACTCATTATGGTACTGCTTATCTCCCTGTTGTTGCTTTATTTTATTCTGGCGGCACAGTTTGAGTCATTTACGCTTCCCCTGATCATTTTATTAGAGGTGCCTTTAGACCTGGCCGGGGCGTTCTTATTCCTTAAACTGTTTGGGATGAGCATTAACCTGATGTCGATGATTGGTATTGTGGTGATGAGTGGTATTATTATTAACGATTCTATTTTAAAGATCGATACCATTATCCAGTTGCAACGCCAGGGATATCCGCTCATTAAAGCCCTGTTGGTAGCGGGACAACGCCGTTTAAAGCCCATATTAATGACCAGTTTAACCACGATGCTGGCCTTAGTCCCATTATTGTTCTCAAATGGATTGGGAGCCGAACTGCAAGCGCCGCTGGCGATTGCTTTAATAGGCGGGATGCTGTTGGGAACCCTGGTGAGCCTGTATTTTATCCCGCTGTGTTATTATTATCTCTCAAATCTAAAATCGTATGCCAAAAAGTAAATCTTTTAATAAAAATAGAATGTCAGTTCGAGTATTATACTTTAGTGTGATGTATCAAGAACCGATCCCCTCTCATGTTAGAATTACATTAACCATACTTACTGCACTTATCTTGTTTAGTTTAAATAACAGGCTTTTAGCCCAACAGGTATCCAATACGGTTAGTCCCCAACAAGGTATCTCTCTAAATGAGGTTTTAAACCTCGCTGGCCAAAACTCGCTGGATGCCTTTAAGACCAAGCGCAAGTATGGGGTTAATTACTGGCAGTTTAGATCCTTTAAATCAAGTTTGCTCCCCAAGATCGATTTTGAGACCCGTCCCTTTACCTTCAATCGTGCCCTGGTAAAGCGTTACGATTCCGAGCAGAATATCGATGTGTTCCGTCAGCAACAAAGTCTGAGTTCCTATGCCAATGTATCGATGACACAGAACATCCGGGCTACAGGAACACGATTGTTTGTCAACTCCAGTTTCGACCGGATCGTCAATTCTGGACTTTCAGAGATAGAGAGTTATAGTGCTACCCCGGTCCGCATCGGACTGGTACAGCCCGTGATGGCCTATAACCGATTTAAATGGGAAAAACAGACCGAGCCCCTCAAGTACCAAAAGGCCAAACAGGAATTCATCTACGAGCAACAGACCATTAACCTGAAAACCATCGATCTGTTCTTTAACTGGGCGCTGGCCCATAAAAAGGTGGAGATCGCCAGGGAGAACAAGACTTCGACCGAAAAACTGTTTAAGATCGGAAGGAAACGGTACGATCTGGGCTCCATAGAGCGGGACGATTTACTGAACCTGGAGATGGATGTTTACAATGCCAATACCAACCTGACCCAAAACCTCCAAATGTTACAAAAGACCGAGGCGGCCATAAAGCTGTTCTTAAGGGATGGGTTACCTGAAAACACGCTTCCCGAACTACCGGAGTTGGTATCTGGGCTTCAAATTGATATCGCAGAGGCAACCGAGCTTGCCCAGGCCAATAATCCCGATATCCTCGATTTAAAGCTTAGGAAGGTGGAAGCCTTAAGGGATCTGGACCGGGCTGTAAAGGACAATCGGTTCGACCTGTCGGTAACGGCCAGTTACGGACTTAACCAACAGGCCAATACCTTTGTGGATGCTTATGGGAACCTGCTGGATCAGCAGATGCTATCCCTTAATTTTAGTATCCCGATTTTGGACTGGGGTGAACGCCGGGGCAAGATCAAGACCGCAAAGATGAATAAGGACGTCGCCGATATCGAGCTGCAACAGGACGCCGATAAGCTGCAACAGGACATTACCCAAAAGGTCATTGATTTCAATCTCCAAAAGGATTTGGTGACCGGTGCCCTGAAGACCAGCGAGATCGCCAGGGAGTCCTACCAGATTACGGAAAAGCGCTTTTTGTCGGGGCGGGTAGACCTGCTAAATCTGACCAGTTCCAGGAAGGCCTGGCAGTCTGCCACAGAACAGTATATACAAAGCCTGCTAAATTATTGGAGGCTCTATTACCAGGTACAACAGTTAACACTGTATGATTTTATTAATAACACGCCTTTAACTCAGGATTTTGATGGCATTTTAGATAATTAAATAACACCGTCATTGCGAATCACATTTTTAGTGTGATGTGGCAATTTGTTAATCGAGAAAAAGATTACCACGTCGCTCTGCTCCTCGTAATGACAAAAAATAATATTATGACCTACACAGAACGAAAAGAAAAGGAAAAATACTTGCTGTACTTAATTAAGCAAAACCGGCTTGGTTCTATAGAAGAAGTCGCTGAGAATTTTGAATGTAGCATAAGAACGGTTGAGCGCATGTTAAGAGAATTACGGGAAGAAGGACATAAAATTGCCTTCTGTAGGAAAACCAATAAATACTTTCTTAAAAATAGTTAACCGACAAAATTTGTCGGTTAATTCTACTTTATTTGTAAGGTTAAGGGTGGAATTTAAAACCTCTGGGCATGACATGATTAAAAAATACAATCAATATCGTTTAACCATAAAACTGAAATCTATAAGAATAAACTTCAAAATGCCCAGAGGATAAGTTGTATTGTCATTCCAACTTTTTGTCATTCCTGCGTAGGCAGGAATCCAATTAGAATGGTTATTAGGATATGATTTATTACAATCGCTTATCACATAAGCCATTATTATGTTCAACAAAGTAGCATACCTCGACATCCCGAACCTCGGGATTAGACTTTGTAAAAGTAAAGATAATTTGTCAATCCCGTGTAAATGGGAATCTAAAACAATTTAAAATTTTTAAAAATGAATTTAAAGAAAAAAATAATAAGTACAATAGGTATTGCTGTGATGGCAATGGCTATGTTTTTTAGTATAAATACGGTTAATAGTTCAAATGGAGATTTAGATTTGGTTAGTTTAATAGGTATAAATACAGCTAATGCAGAAGAGGGGGCTAGTTATACATACTGTAGATGTCATTCTGACGGTATTTGTTATCAGGGAAGCTTAATTTCTTTTAGAAAAAAATGTGCGGTGTTAGATGGAAGTGGGTGGCAAGATTGTATGGATTATAGTAACAATTGCCCTTTGTAATAGAAAAAAAATATAAATAAAGAGTTTTGACATAAATAAAATTAGATAAAATGAAGAAATTAATTTCAATTTTAAGTGCCGCTGTATTTTTCTTTGCCCTATTTTTTCAGATTTTTAATACAAGTAAAATCGAAAGCCCAGAAGCAAGTATAGATATAGCTAGTTTGATTAGTTTAAATGTTGCTAATGCAGAAGAGTATTCTAGTACAACCTTATATTGTAGATGCCATTCTGATGGTATTTGTTATGGAGGTAATATGATATCGTTTAGACCCAAATGTGGTGAGTTTCCAAGTGGTCAGGGAGATTGTACTAGTTTCTCCACTACTAATTGTTGATTTATATAATTGATATTTGTAATAGAACTACAAGTATACTTGTAGTTCTATATTTTTAGAAAATAATAAATAATTAAAAAATGAAGATAAAGTTATATCAAATTATTTATGCATTAAGTCTTTCTGTATTTGTAGGATGTGGTAAAGGAAATGTTGATTTGTACAAAGATGTTCCTTATACCGGAAATACTAACATGTTAATTAACAGTTTATCCTTAGATACCGTTTCTATAGAAGGAAGTAGAACTTCTCTAGTTGGAAAATGGTCTTGTTTAGATGATAAATTAATTTTTGGAGATTTTTATTATGGTTCTTTCTACATTTACGATACAGATTTCAATTTTGAAAAAAAAGTACTAAGTAGAGGAAGGGGACCTAATGAGATTCCATCAAAAAAGTGGGTAGATTATGCTGTATATGACGATAAGGTTTTCATTATGGGTAGCGCTTATGATTATTATATTGTAAATAATAAAGCTTGGAAAAGGGTAAAATCTTCGAGACTTAATTTTAGTAATGAAAGTACAAATATTAAAAAATTAAGGAATGACCCTAAACCACATTATTTAGGGATATACGAAGTTAATTACCCTGGATTAAATTTAAGTTTTTTAAATTCTGAAAAACTATTATTTTCCATATCAACAAGTCACCCAAAAATTAATGCATATACTTCAAGAGTTTTTTATGATGAGGTGAATACCATAGCTACATTAGATTTAAAAAAGAATAAAATAGAAAATATGTTTTGTAGATATTCTTCTGTTTATAAGAACTATGAATTTATACCCCAGTTTAGTAATGTGTTATTTACAAAATCTAAAGATGAACTGTTATTTAGCTTTGAAGCAGATAGTTTAATTTATAAAGCTAAAGAAGACAATATTATCACATCTAAATACGGTAGTCAAGGCAGGGGTATTAGTGCTAAGTATCCTGAAGTAACAACTGCTGAAAATTATGTAGGTATCTATAAAACAGGTAGAACAAAATACGGTTTTTATAAATACTTAAAGCAAATACCGGAAACAGGAATATTGTTTAGAGGATATCAAAAAGACCAACCATCTAAAACTGATGGTTTGCAAATATATAGAGATACTAAATTGATAGGAGATATTGATGTGCCAAAGGATTTTGAAATAATTGGATATATTAAACCATATTACTATGCACAACTCCCTCCAGATGATTTAAAAGAAGAGTTTACTTTGTTTAAATTTAAGTTAGATTATTAATGAAAAAATTACTGTTTTTCTGTTTACTGCCTGTGATGATGTGTGGTCAAACAAATGATAAAAAGAGTGCCATGGAATTAGAAGTTAAAAATAGAAAGTATAATTTTGGTGACGTAAAACAAGATACTTTAATATCAAAGACTTTTATTCTAAAAAATGTTTCAAAAAGAGATATTAAACTAAATATATCAAGTACGTCTTGTATTTGTACCGAAGCAAAACTTAATAAAAATAGTTTAGCTCCTAATGAGGAAGCTCAATTAATTATGAAGTTTAATACTGAAGGTAAAATTGGAGAATCTAAAGTTTATACGATCATAGATTCAAATACAGAACAACAATTTTATAGATTTTTAATTTTTGGAAATGTTATTAAAAAAGAGTAGTCTCATATTTACATTATTTACTGTTTTAACATATTCACTACAGGCTCAAAATGTTGATTATACCCTTAGAGGAAGAATACTTGACCAAGGTCAAACGCCGTTAGAAAGTGCTACAATTATATGTAACAATAAGGGGATAGGAACTACAACCGATAAAAATGGGTTTTTTAACCTAAGTTTAAGAGCTACATCAGAAGATGTATTAAGTTTTTCATTTCTTGGGTATAAAGAAAAAAAAATTAATGTACAAAGCTTCTTAAATTTGCCAAATGGCATTATTTATCTGGAAGAAGATATTACAATGCTCGATGAGATAGTCATTGGAAATAAAGATTTAGATGATGAAATATCTCCAAGAGAATTTTTTAAAAAAGTATATAAAAGTTTTAACAACAGTCTTCCAAAATATAATTATGTATCCAAAGCTTATTATAAAGAGAAGATAAAATATAATGGTAAGCATGTACTTTTTGCACAAAGTCTAGGTTATGCTATAAATATGGGTAGTTTACAGGGTGCATCATATTTAACAAAATATAAATTTTTCTATAAGAACACTAAGTTAGCTAATGTTGACACGCTTTGGAAAGAGGATATTAAGAAAAAATATAATTTAGAATATGATTCTTGGTTAAATGGTACGGCTAATTTAAACCAATTTTTAAGGCTTTTAAATTCCGGTGTTTTATCCAAAAATTGGAAAAAATTTGATTTTGAGCTAGATTCTAGTTACTATAAGAACAATCAAAAAGTACATAGGATAAGATTTAAAAGAGGTGAGTTTACTGGTTATGTAGATTGTTTTGCTAAGACTTTAAAAATTCTTGAAATTAATTATGAAACACCTGATTTTCCAACCAACCCCTTTAATAAACATATAAAAGCTAACGTGTCAATATCATTTCACTATTTTAATGATAATGTGTTTTTGTCAAATATGACGTCTTCTTACAATTTTGAAAATACCTACCATGTAAATACTCTAAAAGTGATATCTCAAAAATTTAGCGAATTTAAAATGACCTCAGATGAATATTGGGGAGCAAATACAATTGCTAGAAACCCTTATATCTTTTATTCCCCAAATAAATGGCAAAAATTAGGAATAGAAAATGATTCAGAAATAAAGGTTATTAAAAGAGATTTGGCACCGAACACAACTTTAGAAGCTCAATACTTGAATAACTCAGGCAAATGGTTTTATCCTTCAGATAGCAATTCAAGTTATAAAAAACAGTTCTTAAAAAAAATGGAACAGGTTGAGGATAAGTTTTACTTAAACAAATGAATTTCTAGCTTAGTGCCATTTTAACCTAACATAAAAATGTAGTCTATCCCATTTTGGGCAACTCTAAATTCGACAAGGCGATGTGTATATAAAAGCGATAGGATTTTTAGACCTTCAAAAAAGGAGCTAAACAATTACGAATTTAGGGTTAAAGAAAGAAGGGCGTTCTACAAAAAAAACTCGATTCCATTGCCCTGAACATTGCCCTGCTTAAAAAGAAATTAATTATTAGTGGCATTTTATGGTTGATTTGGTATTATACTATTAATATTATAAGGGAAGAATATTTTCTTAAAAAATAGTTAACCGTCAAATTTTGTCGGTTAATTCGGTTTTTTTTGTAAGATTAAGAATGAAATTAAAAGCCTCTGGGCATGACATGATTAAAAAATACAATCAATATCGTTTAACCATAAAACTGAAATCTATAAGAATAAACTTCAAAATGCCCAGAGGATAAGTTGTATTGTCATTCCAACTTTTTGTCATTCCTACGTAGGCAGGAATCTCATTAGAATGGTTGTTAGAATATGATTTATTACAATCGCTTACCACATAAGCCATTATTATGTTCTACAAAGTAGCATACCTCTTTCTTGACTTTATAAAAGTAAAAATATTTTGTCATTCTTGTGTCAGCAAGGATCTAAAAACAATTTAAAATTTTAAAAATGAATTTAAAGAAAAAAATAATAACCTCTCTAGGTATCGCTGTTATGGTGATGTCTGTATTTTTTAATATGAATGTAACTAATAGTTCTAGTGGAGATCTGGATTTGGCTAGTTTGTTAAATATTAATACGGCGAATGCAGAGACGGGTTGGCCATCTTCAAATTGCAGGGCAACAGAAAGTATAAATGATACTTGTTACGATCCATTATACAATGTTTTAATAATAAATTGTGTGGTTGTGACAGTTCCTTATAGAATTAATTGTTCTTTTAGTTAAATAAAGCTAAAACCTAATTTTATAATATAAAGTAATTCTCATTTATAAATGAGAATTACTTTATTTAAGTAATAAAAGAGATGAAATATTATAAACAAATAGTTAAGAATTTATTAATAGTTGCAGTTCTATTTTTACTAACATTTAATTGCAAAAATAAAAGTTCCTCTTTGATACAAGAAAACGTTACTGTTTTTGGAAAGTTTCCAAATGAAGAGAAAGTGTTGTTTCAAGAAGTTTACGAATTCAAAGAAGGAGTTGCAGCAATATTACATAGCGTAGATTCAACTTTAATAATTCATAATAATACGAAAAACGGTTATTTTTTCTATAATTATTCATTGAGTGATCATAAATTATCTAAGGGGTACTTAAAAAGAGGAAGAGGCCCTCAAGAGGCTATTGGTGCCAGAGTTTCTGGAATTTCAAACGACATGCTTTGGTTGTATGATATTACATTAAAAAAGATTTTGACATTAACTAATTTAAAGGCATCAATTGAAGACTTTTCCCCTTCTTTTAATGAATATCCTGTTAAGGATAGCTATTATATGATAGCCTTTTGTGATAGCCTCAATTATTTAAGTGTAGGAAGTCGCAATTCTAATTATAAAGTTCAAGAATTAAATTCAAAAACAAATAATGTGACAAACGAATTTGGAATTTTTAAGAACATTCCAAGTAATATGCCTTTTGATGCTTATAAGGATGCTCATCAGAGCTTTATTTTTGTTAAACCTTCTGGAGATAAAGCAGTTTTGGCGTATAGATTTACGGATATGGTCGAAATTTTCAATTTAAAAGATTATTCAAATAAAATTGTAAAGGGTGTAGAAAATTTCAATATAGAGTTTGATCCCTTAAAAGTTGGAAAGGATTTTTATCTAATGGGTAGAAATAAAGAGACTCGAATGGCATTCATAGGAGGCTGTGTAACTAATGAGCATATATATATGGCATATTCAGGTGTTCTTACAGAAAGACCGGAATCTTATTATTCTAAATACATTTATGTGTACGATTGGTTTGGAAATCCAGTTAAAAAAATGAACTTGGATAGAAACATATTAAGTATAACTGTTACTAAAGATGATAAAACATTATATGCTTTTGATGTAGATTCAGGGTATATAGTTAAAGCTAATATTAATTAAAAGGCATGATGGAAATTTATTTTAAAAAAGCTTTAGTATTATTAATGCCAATTTATTTTATTATATCGTGTCAAAATGTAAAAGGTGAAAAACAAATAGATTCTATTAAGAATCAAAATAATGGTATTCTTGATGAAAAATTATTAATTCCAGACAGTTTAAGAATCTATGCTCCTTTTAATAATTACATTTCAGATAGTTTGGAAATATCAAATGCTAATTTTAAAATTTATTCAATAATCAATTCTTCATGTATTACCTGTATTTCTAATATTAAATTATGGAATAGCATAATTGTTGAGTTTAAAAAATATGAGGTGCCTGTTATTTTAATTTGTGAATCAGATGATGAATTTGAGTTAATGAAATATTTATGTGAGTCTAGAAAAATTAATGATTTTTCATACCCATTTTTTCTAGATGAACGACGTGAATGGTTCAAGTTAAATAAGTTTATGAAAAACGATGATGATTTCAATACCGTTTTAACAGATGTAAACAATAAAGTGATACTAAAAGGGAATCCTTTGTATTCAAAAGAAATAAAGGGATTATATATTAATAAAATTAAAGGTGAATTCAAGATGCTACATTAGACTGGACAACAAATCGAGAGATTAGTTGTTATTGTTTTTTATGTGGGTTTAGTTTTATTATAAGTTTTTCTTATAATGAAGCTTTATAAAAGTAAATAGCTTTTTTATGTTAAAAAAAGTAAGAGGACTTAATATAAAATTAAATAATTATGAAGCTTTAGTTTTTACATTCGTTTTTGGATTGTTTATTGTTTTAAAATTGTATTGGCTATTATGTTATAGCCTTATGTTTTGGAGCATTTTTTATGTGTTTGCTAGAATTTTTAAACCAATTAGAAATAGTGGTTCTATAAAGCAGTTAAGAAGAATTGCCTTGATTTTCTTTTTGTTTGTTGTCGCCATCAGTACCAAACTCCTTGTTGGCGACATCTACAAAATCCCCAGCTCCTCTATGAACAATACCTTGTACACGGGTGATGTTATTTTGGTCAATAAACTAAAGTATGGGCCTAGGCTACCACGTTCGCCATTCGAGATTCCCTGGGTTAATATTGCGTTTTGTTTTAACGACAATGCTAAAAAGCATTTAAAAGAGAATTGGTGGAATTATAAACGATTATCTGGGTATGCTTCCATAAAACAAGGGGATGTGTTTGTGTTCAACTTAGGGTTAAGCAAGGATTTTTTTGTTGTAAAACGTTGTGTAGGCCTATCTGGGGATACAATTAGTATAAAAAACGGTCGTATTTATACCAATGGAGAGTTATTTGAAACGCCAGATAATGTTAAAAATACCTATCAGTTTAAAGTAAAAGACCGTAAACAATTATATAAAGGGATGGATTCTTTAGGTATAGATGCCTATATAAATGCTGATTATGGAAAAGATTTCAATGCAAGGGTCACATTGTCTAAAAAAGAAGTAGCGCAGCTAAAAGAGTTGTCCAGTATAAATAGTTTTCAACAGCAAATAGATACGTTTGATATCAATAAAGGATGTTTACATAAATCTGTAAGTGACCAATGGACCTATGATAATATGGGGCCATTGGTTATACCCAAAAAGGGGATGACCATTCAGTTAATTCCGGAAACAGTGCTGCTTTATGGAGAAACTATTAAACTCTATGAAAAAAGATCTATTGAACAAAAGGAGGGAGGCATTTATGTGAATGGTGAAAAAACAGAAGCTTATACCTTTAAGCAAGATTATTATTTTATGATGGGAGACAATAGAAAGGGTACCATCGATTCGCGATCCTGGGGATTTCTTCCGGAATCTAATATAGTGGGTAAAGTACAATGTGTACTGTGGTCTAACTACCGGGATGAGTTCCAATGGAGCAGATTGTTTAAAAAAGTGGAATAAATAATCGTGGAACGAAAACTATCCTCATTTACCATATTAATCATTTTTATCTGCCTGACCATCATCGGGGCAAGTCTCATCCCCTTGCTGAGTGTCCAATTAACCCCAACACGCAGCAATAAATCCCTAAGTGTGTTTTTTAGTTGGCAAGATGCCTCGGCAAAGGTGATGGAGCAGGAAGTCACTTCCAAACTGGAGGGGATGTTCAATACCGTTAAGGGCATTAAAAATATTCGTTCGACCTCCCGAAAGGGAAGCGGTTCTATTTCCATGGACTTTAAAAAGCATGTGGAAATGGACGCTATTCGTTTTGAAGTGGCCAATCTAATCCGTCAAAGCTACTCCGAACTGCCCGAAGGGGTCAGCTATCCCTCTTTATCCAAGAGCAGTGCCAACGAGAATATGGCGCCCATTGTGTCCTATAGTGTCAATGCCAGCGAAAGCCCTTATTACATCAAAAAGTTTACCGAAAGTCATATCCTCCCAAAATTGACCACTTTAAATGGAGTTAATAAGGTGGATGTCTATGGGGCGGTCCCTTATGAGTGGGTCATCGAGTATGACACTAAAAAGCTGCTCCAATTACACCTGTCCGCTAGTGATATTCAAAACGCTGTCGAGACCTATTTAAAAGCACGCGAATTGGGCAATGTCCTGATCCAATCGGATAACCACAGTGCTGACCAGGAGATAGCCGTAGTACTGGCATATAAGCCCGAGGGTGCTATCGATTGGGAACATATCCCGGTAAAGAAACTCAGCAATCGGATCATCTATTTAAACAACATCGCCAAAGTAAATTACAGGGAAGGCAAGGTTAGTGCCTATTACAGGGTCAACGGCCTTAACACCGTTAATATGGTGGTGTATGCCGAAAAAGGGGTGAATACCATCGATCTGGCCAAAACGGTAAGGGCTACGGTCGATGATTTAAAAAAAGGACTCCCGGCGGGGTATACCCTAAAGATGACCCAGGACACCACAGAGTTTATTACAGAAGAACTCCAAAAAATACAAAAGCGCACCCTGTTTTCTTTTCTTATCTTACTGGTTCTGATCGTCCTGATAAACCGGAGCCTTAAGTATTTAACCGTATTGTTTTTGAGTATTATTACCAACCTGCTCATAGCTGTTATCTTTTTTTATGCCCTAGATGTACAGCTGCAGCTCTATTCCTTTGCCGGTATTACCATTTCCTTTGGGATTATTATAGACAACAGCATCATCATGATAGATCATGTCCGTAACAAAGGGGATAAAAAAGCATTTCTGGCTATATTGGCGGCCACCCTAACTACCATTGGGGCGCTCATGGTGATTTTCCTGTTGGAAGAGAACCAACGTTTAAACCTTTGGGATTTTGCATTGGTCATCGCTATTAACATAGGTGTTTCTCTGTTCATTTCGTTGTATTATGTGCCGGCCCTTTTGGAGAAAATGCATCTGGAGAAAAAGCGCATCCTTTTTTCAAGAAAGCGTAAACGACGAGTTGTCAGGTTTACAAAACGCTATGCCAATGCCATAGGCTGGATGCGAAAGCCGAAATTTAAGTGGGTCTTTGTGCTGTTGTTTATACTCGGCTTTGGACTACCCATCCATTTGCTGCCCAAAGAACTAAAAGGAGATGGCATGTGGACAACATTGTACAATAAAACCCTGGGAGCAGAATGGTACAACACCGAGCTGCGTCCCCATTTGGAAAAAGTGTTGGGTGGTTCTCTGCGGCTGTTTACCGAAGAGGTGTTTGAAAGCTCCTATTACAGTGAGCCCGAGCGTACCACGTTACGGGTTACGGGAAGCATGCCCGATGGCTGTACCATAGAACAGCTCAATGACGTGGTCCTGAAAATGGAAAACTATATCGGACAGTTTGGGGAGGTATCCTTGTACGAAACACGTGTTAACAGTCCTAAAAGCTCCAGTATTACGATTTACTTTAAGGACGCGTATGAATTTGGAGCCTTTCCCTATACCCTCAAGGGTATGTTGGAGTCCAAATCGATCAGTCTGGGCGGTTTGGACTGGACGGTCAGTGGCGTGGGACGGGGATTTTCCAATGCTCTTGGGACAGGGTATAAAAGTAACCGTATTACCCTGGAAGGCTATAATTACGATAACCTGTATGGATATGCCGAGCTGTTAAAACAACAATTAGAAGCAAATTCGAACGGACGTGTCAAGGATGTGGAGATTACCAGTGGCCGCTGGGGTAGCAATAGCCTGAACGAGTACGTTTTGGATTTCGACCGAGAACGATTGGCCTTGGCCAATGTCTCCCAAAATCAACTTTACGGTTATCTTAAAAACCAAGTGCACTCGGGCAACGTAGCCTCCATAGTACAAGACCATGAAATGCAACAGGTAAAACTGGTCTCTGACAATTATCAGAAATTCAATGTGTGGGATTTAAAGCATACCCCGATCCCCATTAACAACAAGCAATATAAGCTGGGCCAACTGGCTACAATAAAAAAACGGAAGTCTGGGAATAGTATCGAAAAGAACAACCAACAATATCAGTTGACGGTAGCCTATGATTTTTTAGGAACGCAGCCTCTGGCCCAAAAGGTAAGGGAGCGCAACGTTGAAGAACTGGAAGCCAAGCTACCCATAGGCTATCGGGTTTTGCAGCAGTCTTACAGGGGCTGGAACAAAAAGGATTCCAAACAGTATTATTACTTGTTCGTTGTGATCTTTATTATTTTCTTTATCTGTAGTATACTATTGGAATCGTTAAGGCAGCCCTTTGCCATCATTAGCATGATCCCCTTATCCTTTATTGGTGTATTCTTGACCTTTTACCTGTTCGATTTTAACTTTGACCAAGGCGGTTATGCCTCCTTTATTCTGCTATGTGGCATTAGTGTCAATTCAGCCTTGTTTATTATTAATGATTATAACAATTTAAGGAAGCAATATCCCAATAGAAATACACAAAAATTGTATTTCAAAGCTTTTAATTATAAGATCATTCCTGTGATTTTAACTATTGTATCTACCGTGGTGGGACTCATCCCCTTTGTTTGGCATGGACAGAACGAAGCTTTTTGGTTTTCGTTTGCCGTGGGGGCTATTGGAGGATTGGTGTTTTCATTGATAGGAATATATTTTTATTTGCCAATAAGGATTGTAAAAAAATGTACATTTGCCTAAAATTTTACGTTTTCAATTAAATTAGCGGATGCAAGATACGGTTGTTATCATTCCAACATACAATGAAATAGAGAATATAGAAGCTATTATTAAAGCAGTATTCTCTCAATCGGACCATATTCATATTCTTATCGTCGATGATAATTCGCCAGATCTTACGGCTCTAAAAGTTAAAGAATTACAAAAGGAGTTTTCAAGCAGGTTGTTTTTAGAAAGCCGTAAAGAAAAGTCGGGATTAGGAACAGCTTACATTCATGGATTTAAATGGAGTCTCAACAAAAATTATGCGTATGTTTTTGAAATGGATGCCGATTTCTCGCATGACCCCAAAGACTTGATTCGTTTACATAAGGCTTGTGTTGATGGAGCCGATGTATCTATAGGCTCAAGGTACATAACAGGAGTTAATGTAGTTAATTGGCCCATGAGTCGTGTGCTGATGTCCTATATGGCCTCAAAATATGTGCGACTTATTACAGGAATGAACATTCATGACACAACAGCCGGTTTTGTATGTTATAAACGCCACGTGTTGGAGACTATAGATTTAAATAAGGTTAAGTTTGTAGGCTATGCATTCCAGATTGAAATGAAGTTTAAAGCCTTTTTAAAGAAGTTTAATATTGTGGAAGTTCCGGTTATCTTTACAGACCGTACAAAAGGAGAGTCCAAGTTGAGTTCTGGTATTATTTCTGAAGCTATTTTTGGGGTTATTTCTATGAAGTTAAAAAGTTTATTTAAAAGTTAGCCTGTAAAACGGTATGGTAATTGGTTGAAAGGAACAAGGTAATTATTAAAGAAGAAGATGAAACTGAAAACAACATTAATTAAAAACGCGAATATTGTAAATGAAGGCTCCGTTTTTAAAGGAGATATATTAATAGAGGGCGAGTATATAAAGGAGGTGAGTGATTCCATTAGTGCCAAATCGTCAGATGTGCATATTATAGACGCCGAAGGGAAGTGCATTTTGCCAGGTGTTATAGACGATCAAGTGCATTTTAGAGAGCCAGGGTTGACCCATAAGGCCAATATTGAAACCGAATCAAAGGCAGCCATAGCAGGAGGAATAACATCCTTTATAGAAATGCCCAACACCAATCCGCAAACAACTACCATAGATAAATTAGAAGAAAAGTTCGAAATAGCAGCACAAACATCTTGGGCCAATTATTCCTTTATGTTTGGAGGGACCAACGATAATTTAGATGAAATTTTAAAAGTAGATGCCAAGAATGTTGCTGCTTTAAAGTTGTTCTTGGGGTCGTCGACAGGAAATATGCTAGTTGATAATCCTGAAGTCTTGGAAAATATTTTCTCTAAAACCAATTTGTTGATCGCAGTACACTGTGAAGACGAAGCAACTATCAGGGCAAATTTTGAAGCCTACAAAGAAAAGTTTGGAGACGACATACCTATTAAATACCATCCTAATATTAGAAGTGAAGAAGCTTGTTACTTGTCATCTTCAAAAGCGATTGAATTGGCAAAGAAAACAGGTGCCAGGCTACACGTGTTTCATTTGTCAACAGGAAAAGAAACCGAGTTGTTCTCTAATAAGATTCCATTAAAAGATAAGAAGATAACGGCTGAAGTTTGTGTACATCATTTATGGTTTACAAATGCTGATTATGAAAATAAGGGAACACTGATAAAATGGAATCCAGCGGTAAAGACAAAAAGCGATCGAGATACACTGTGGAAAGCTTTGTTGGATGATAGAATAGATGTTATAGCTACAGATCATGCACCACATACTATTGATGAAAAAAACAACGTTTATACCAAAGCGCCTTCAGGAGGGCCTTTAGTTCAGCATGCGTTGCCTGCAATTTTGGAAATGTACCATAGGGGTAAAATTTCAATAGAAAAGATTGTTGAAAAAATGTGTCATAATCCAGCAATATTATTTGAAATTGAAAAACGCGGGTATATCAAAGAAGGGTACTTTGCCGATTTGGTGATGGTAGATCTTAATAATCCCTGGACTGTTAAAAAAGATAATATTTTGTATAAATGTGGCTGGTCGCCGTTTGAAGGTACTACGTTCAAATCAAGGATAACACATACTTTTGTTAATGGTAGTTTGGTGTACCAAAATGCTAAATTCACAAATGTAAAGGCTGCCAAGCGATTAACTTTTAATAGATGAGTTTTAAGCGTATAATATTATATCTGGGAATTGTGCTGTTTGTAGCGGCATGTTATAAGTACAAGGCTCCTAAAAAGCCTAAACATTTAATTTCTAAAGATAAAATGGTTAATATTCTTTTAGATCTTAAATTATTATCTTCGACTACCGGTAAAAACAAAAGAATATTAGACGAGAAAGGTATTGACGCGGAGGCCTATGTGTTTACTAAATACAATATTGATAGTCTGCAATTTGCACTGAGTAATGAATATTACACGTTTCACATTGAAGATTATGATGAGATTTATAAAAAAGTTGAAGACAGTTTAAATACATTAAAGAAAACATACGAGGCACTTTTAAAAGAAGAGACAGAACGGGAACTTAAGGAGAAAAAGGCGAAAGATTCTATCGAGAGGACAAAGAAAAAATTAAAGGATTCTGCAACAAATGCCACTAGAAAGAAACCTGTCGAAAAGAAAAAAGAAGACGAAGGCGTACTTATTGATCCTGTTTAATAAACTTATTGCCAATCTCAATAATACATTCGTTTATAGATCTGAAATTATAATTTAATGCCTTTTTAATTTTTTCGCTACTATAGTGTTTTTGCGATTGTAATGATGTGGCCAACTGTTTGGTTAACAATCTTTGTTTGCCAGTTAGTTTGCTTTTTAACCAATCCAAACGCCATATTAAGCCCAATAGCCAAGAAGGAGCTTGTTTTAGTGGTATTTTTGCATCGACAGATTTTGCCAAAGATTGCAAGAAATTTTGATAGGACCAAGTCTCTGCTATTAGAATAAAACGTTCGTTTACAATAGTGCTATTTAAAAGTGCCACCATAATAGAAACAACATCTTTAACAGAAATAAGCCCTATATTACCAGATGTGTAAAATTTAAAACCTTTACGTGCTTTTTTAAACAAACTACCACTGCCATAATGCCAAATGCCAGCTCCTAATATAACGCCTGGATTAACTATAACTGTATTTAAGCCTTCTTGTGTAGCACGCCAAACCTCCATTTCGGCTCCATATTTTGTTATCGCATATACACTGTTGTCCGCTTCAGGGTTCCAATTGGTATTTTCAGTAATAGGCGAGTTGTCTATAGAGTGGCCTATGGTTGCAATGGAACTTACGTAGCAAAGTTTCTTGATATTATGCGATAGGCAAAGATTTACAATATTAGAGGTACCTTCAATGTTTACTTTTCTCAACAGTTGGTATTTGTCAGGTTCAAAAGACACAAAAGCTGCACAATGGTATACATAAGTTATACCAACCATAGTATCAGACAATCGGTCTATGTCCAAAATATCAGCTTCAACCCACTCAATAGCATCAAAAAGCGATTGGTAGTTTTTTGTATAAGAAGAAAAAACATGTTTTACGTTAGTTAGTTTGCTTTTATTCCTATAGATGGCTCGTACTTTTTCGTTGCCACTTATAAGCTTATAAAGCAAATGCGAACCCACTAAGCCAGTGCTACCTGTTACTAAAATCATGCGACTAAAGTAAAGAATTATTCATAATGCATGAGTAATTATACATTGATTTTTATCTTTGCCAAAGTTTACTCGATAATCGAGATTAAAATGGTTTCTATAAATACCTCGTTGGATTACTTCGAGGTAGTTTACTAAAATATATACTGATGAAGAATTTTGTTGAAGAATTAACGTGGAGAGGCATGATACAAGATAGTATGCCTGGAACTGAAGCACATTTAATGGAAACAATGCGTATGGCCTATGTTGGTATTGATCCTACCGCCGATTCGTTGCATATTGGGCATTTGGTAGGTGTTATGGGGCTTAAACATTTTCAGTTATCAGGACATAAACCTGTGGCTCTTGTAGGCGGTGCAACTGGTATGATTGGTGACCCTTCTGGAAAATCGGCAGAGCGTAATTTGCTTAATGAAGAAACACTGTTACATAATCAAAATGCCATTAAAGAACAGTTGGCGCGCTTTTTAGATTTTGACAGTGATGCCGAAAATGCTGCCGTTATAGTAAATAACTACGATTGGATGAAATCATTTTCGTTTTTGGAGTTTATTCGTGATGTTGGAAAACACATTACAGTAAATTATATGATGGCAAAAGATTCTGTTAAAAAACGCCTATCCTCTGAGTCTTCGGTAGGTATGAGCTTTACAGAATTCACCTATCAGTTGGTTCAAGGTTACGATTTTTTACATCTATATAGAGATAAACAGTGTACACTTCAAATGGGGGGTAGTGACCAATGGGGAAATATAACTACTGGTGCCGAGCTTATTCGTCGTATTGATGGAGGAAAAGGATATGCCTTAACTTGGCCGCTAATAACAAAAGCCGACGGGACAAAGTTTGGTAAAACCGAAGGAGGTAATATTTGGTTAGATGCCGAAAGGACATCCCCGTACAAATTCTATCAGTATTGGTTGAATACAAGTGATATTGATGCCGAAAAATATATTAAAATATTTACCTTTTTAACAAGGTCGGAAATAGAAGCCTTAGTTCTAGAACACCGTGAAGCTCCACATTTACGTGCTTTACAAAAACGATTGGCTGAAGAAATAACAACGATGGTGCATTCTAAGGAAGATTTAGAAAATGCTATTAAGGCAAGTGAGATTCTTTTTGGCAAGTCCACTAGTGAGGATTTAAGGCAGTTAGACGAAAAGACCTTTTTGGATGTATTCGAAGGTGTGCCCCAAACCGAGATAGCAAAGTCCGAAATTGAAGCAGGGTTAGATGTTATTGGCGCCCTGGCCGAAAAAGGAGGTTTTTTGAAATCTAATGGCGAGGCGAGACGTGCTTTAAAAGAGAACTCTATTTCTGTAAATAAAGAAAAGGTAAAAGAAGGTTATAGTATCACTGTTAACCACTTGATTAATGGTAAGTTTGTGTTGCTGCAACGAGGAAAGAAAAATTATTTCCTATTAAGGGTCGTATAAAAGTAATGAGCCTGATCTAAGAATCAGGCCCATAGCTTAACCAACCAACTAAAAATAAAAATCAAATTTTTCTTTTTATAGCATTAAATTCGTCGTATAGGTTTTATAAACCTAACAGAAAGAAGATTTTTTTTTGCTTAAATTTAAATGTATAAGTTGCTTAAAGGACCATTAGGTTGCACCCACGAATATCTGAGTTGTCAAAACGACCAATAACTTCAAAACTTCCGTCTTTATAACTGCGTCCTAAATCTTGTGTTGCAATAAAGGAACAAGAATTAACATTAGCAAGATCAATGACATTTATGCCCCCTGTCTTGCCAAAATCTTGAATGCTTAATGGGTCTTCAGTTTCACGTACTAAAATACGCATCCAGGGCGGACAATTAAATAAACCATTGCCTTTGGAATATCCTTGGCTTAATAACTCGGTCATGCCATATTCACTATGTATCGTATCTACACTAAAACCAGATTTAAGAATATCGTGCAATTCTTCCCTAATCAGCTCTTTTCTGCGCCCTTTCATGCCGCCCGTTTCCATAACGATCGTATGATTGAGCTTAAATTGGTGCGTTTCGATCAAGTCTAAAAGAGCAAAAGAAACACCAATGAGAAGCGTTTTTCTTCCTTTAGCTTCCAGTGTTTCGATAGTTTGTGTTAATTCCGAGATGTTATGTAAATAGAAACCACTTTCTTTATGGTTAGATCCTTTAATCAAGTCGTTAACCATGTATATTAATGAAGAACCCTCTCGTTCTAAATAAGAAGGTAACAAGGCTAGGATTACATAATCGTCTATGCTTCCATAAAACTGTTGAAATCCCTTTGTGAAACTCTCTTTATAAATACTCAAATCTGTTACATGATGTTTGCTAACCCTACTGCCAGTAGTCCCTGAACTTGTAAAAATAGTTTGAGTAGTAGCCTTATTGCTTATTATAGCATGTGTTTTAAAGAAATGTATGGGTAAAAATGGAATGTCCCGAATGGTCTTTACATCTGCCGGGTGCTTAAATAGTAAATCACAAAATGAACGGTATATTTTGTTGTTGTTAAACTGAAAGTTAAAAACCTGTAAGGCGCATGTTTCAAAATCAGCTTCAGATTTAATATTAAAAATGTTTTTAAAGTCTATCATTAAAGACCAAATAGGTTGGATATTTCGTAATGTTACACAAAAGTATATAAAATAAAAAGCGCTACCATAATGGTAACGCTTTAAGCTATATGTTTAGAAATTTATTTTATAATTAATTTTCTGGTTTCACTAATGGTTCCCTCAGTTATTTTTAAAATGTAAACACCTTTGTTGAAACGGGAGATGTTTAATTCTTTACCAGTTAGCATAGTAACGTAAATTTGTTTTCCCAATACGTTAAAAAACTGAACTTTCTTAGTTAAATTTTTTTTAGATGTAATATATATAAAGGTTTTTCCGTTACTAACAGGGTTAGGATATATAGAAAGCCCATCAATGTTTTGATGAATAGAAGGTTTTGTAGCATTGCTTTGGGAAAACCCAAACTGGGTTGTAAAGCATGCTAGGATAATTAATAAAATAAAAAAGTAATTTTTTTGCATAGTTTCTATTCAACAATATAAATGTACTAAATTTACACAAAAGTTATACCAAAAAAGTGTTAAAGATTTTTGCGGTTTGTCGAAAGGTTACCTTTGTGTAAGTTGTGTGTTATGGTAACGTTATTAATTATGTGATTTTAATAGAATTGTGTTATTAGTTTTATCTTTACTTCAAAAAAATAAAGAATAAATTAATTATCAACGAAATGACTGAAAAGGATATTAAAATACTTCTAGTGGATGATGAGCCTGATATTTTAGAGATAGTGGGGTATAACTTATCAAATGAAGGATATCAGGTAATTACTGCAGAAAATGGTCATGAAGGTGTAAAAAAAGCAAAGAAAGAACTCCCTCATTTAATCATTTTGGATGTGATGATGCCAGAGATGGACGGTATTGAAGCTTGCGAACTTATTAGAAAACATCCAGAGTTAAAAAATACAATCGTTACATTTTTAACAGCCAGAGGAGAAGATTATTCACAAGTAGCAGGTTTTGATGCGGGTGCAGATGATTATATAACAAAGCCTATAAAGCCTAAGGTGTTGGTTAGTAAAGTAAAAGCCTTACTAAGACGCTTCAAGCAAGAGGAAAAAGATACTACTGTAAAATTAGGCAACTTGGTTATTGATAGAGACGAATATAAGATTATTTTAAAAGGAAAAGAGATTGTCTTGCCAAGAAAAGAATTTGAATTGTTATCTTTATTGGCATCAAAGCCAGGAAAAGTATTTAAGCGTGAAGATATTCTTGATACAGTGTGGGGTAATGAAGTAGTTGTTGGAGGGAGAACTATAGATGTACATATTCGTAAACTACGCGAAAAAATAGGCGATGATAGTTTTAAAACAGTAAAAGGTGTTGGTTATAAGTTTGTTGATTGATGCGGGCAAAGTTTAAAAGATCATACAAGTTTGCAATTAAAACATCGTTTTATATTACACTCTTTATAACGCTCTTAACGAGTGTTTTTTTATACTATTTTTTTGAGTTTAAATGGGGTGCTGTAATTGTTTTCGCTATTATGGCATATGTGTTCTCATTTTTCGTAATTCAGTTTAGGGTCGAACGATTTATTTACAAGCGTATAAAAAAGATATACGATGACCTGACACTATTGGAGTCAACTAGCTTTAGCAAGGGGCCTATAACTACCGATATGCGAACACTTACTCATGAAATAGATAGGTTTGCCCGTGATAAAAAATTAGAAATAGAAGCGCTAAAAATACGGGAGAAATACAGAAAAGAATTTTTGGGGAACGTTTCTCACGAATTAAAAACCCCATTGTTTACCGTTCAAGGCTATATCTTAACCTTGTTAGATGGTGCTATGGACGATAAGAACATTAGGGAAAAATACTTAGAACGTGCTAGTAAAGGTGTAGAGCGATTGAGTTATATTATTAAAGATTTAGATATGATCACTAAGCTGGAAACAGGTGATTTAAGTCTAAATATTGTAGAATTCGATATTGTTGAATTGGTGGAAAGTGTTTTTGAAATGTTAGAAATGAAAGCTAACAAAAAAAAAATAACATTAACCTTTGATACCGATTATCCTAAGCCTGTATTGATTAAAGCTGATAAAGAACGCATTCAGCAGGTATTGGTGAATCTTATAGTTAACTCTTTAAAATATGGTAGAGAAAAGGGGACTACAGAAGTAAGTATCGAAAACCTTATAAAGAACAAGGTAATTATACGGGTTACCGATAACGGAGAAGGTATTGAAGAAAAACATTTGCCGCGCCTATTCGAGCGTTTCTACAGAGTAGATAAAAGTGGATCAAGAAAAGAAGGCGGTTCCGGGCTAGGACTTTCTATAGTAAAGCATATTATAGAAGCACATGGAGAAAAGATATATGTAGAAAGCGAGTTTGGTGTAGGTAGTGAATTCTCATTTACGCTCGAAAAGGCCGAATAATTCGACGAAATCGGTTTTGTGTTTAATAGAACTTAACCCCTTATAAGTTGATGCCCCTTTAATTTTATCTAGTGTAAACGATTCTTGACTACAACTGGCAGCTAAGCCTTGGTCACTTAGGCGTTTGGCTAAATACTCCTGTTCCGTTTGTCCCGGAGTTGGTATAAAAAAAGCATGTTTATTAAGTTTAGCCAAGTCCATAATAGTGGTATATCCAGATCTGGCTATTATTAATTTACTTTCATTTATGGTTTTTTCCAACAGATCAGAAGTCATAAAATTATAAACAGTCATGTTTTTTGTTGTATCTACTGTTTGTTCTTTTTCCATAATACCCTTTACAAAAACCACCCTGCCATTGTAATTGTTCAAAGCACTATAAAGAATGCCTTCTAAAATAGAACGTTGTGGTTCTGGTCCAGAAAGAAGCACTAGAATGTTGTTGACTATTGAAGTGCCCTTCTTCTCAAAACGACTTAAAGGCCCTATGTACTGTGTAGGTATCTCGTATGTTTTAGGATGTCCCAACTTTCCACTTAAGTTAATATTTTCCTTAGTGTCAGGCACCCAACACGAGTCAAACTTTTTAATAAAATGTTGGTGTATTTTCGTGCTAAACCAAGTCGTATAACCACTCAAAACATTTAGTTGATGTGTTATAAAAACAGAAGGGGCTTTTTTGCTATAAACGCCTAGTCTATTGTCGGAAATAATGCCCTTTATATTGAAAGTATCAACAATTTGATCAACAATTTGCTTCTCAGCATTAATAGCTTTTATTAGTTGAGGTGTTGTTTTAAGAATTTTTAGCTTAAAATGTTTTCCGTTTTTGGGATAAGTTATATTATATGCAGGCAGTTCAATTGCTATAAGATTAGGGAATTCCTTTTTTAGAAGCAATAGCGCATTGTCATCACTGGCTAGTATAGGAGTATAGCCATAATTGGACAAAGCTTTAATGATAGGGATGCAGCGTGTTGCATGTCCTAACCCCCAATATAGTGGAGCTACTAAAATTCGTTTTTCCATTGCACTATTTACAATCCCTTTTTAATCTTTCTCTATATAGAATTTTTTGGTTATGGAGTACAAAGTGTCTTTTAATAACGCTTTATGTGACTTTTTGCCGAATTCAAAGATAAGCATATATACGCTCTCATATATTTCCTTAATTTTACCAAAATTTTAAATAAAAGTGGGAAGTAAGAACAAGCTTAAGAGATTTAGGGAAAATGAAACTTTTGGAAATGTTTATCAGCCAACAAGAGATGAATTGGTTGGTGAAGAATTCACATTAAAAGGTAATTGGAATACAGTAGTTTTTAAGAATGAAAATCCTTTGGTTTTGGAGTTGGGTTGTGGTAAAGGAGAGTACTCTATTGCATTGGCTAAAAAGTATCCAGATAAAAACTTTATTGGAATAGACATAAAAGGAGCGCGGTTTTGGAGAGGAGCCAAGACAGCTATTGAAGACGAAATTGCTAATGTGGCATTTTTGAGGACACAGATAGAGCTTATAGAGTATGCCTTTGCAGAAAATGAAGTAGATGAAATTTGGATTACTTTTCCAGATCCCCAAATAAAATATAAACGTACAAAACACCGTATGACCAATGCTGCATTTTTGGAACGTTATAAAAAAATATTAAAACCTGAAGGCGTTGTTAATTTAAAAACAGATAGTGAGTTTATGCACGGTTATACCTTAGGTTTGTTACATGGAGCGGGACACGAGGTGTTGTATGCCAACCATAATGTGTATAAGCTGGAAGGGAGCCCCGAAGATGTTACGAGCGTACAAACCTTTTACGAAACGCAATACTTAGAGCAAGAAAAATCAATTACGTATATTAGATTCAAAATTAAGGCTTAGTGAATTTAACATTTGTTTTTTTCTTAGGATTGATTATTGCACTTATTGGTGTTATCCCTCCAGGGCTACTTAACATGACTGCGGCCAAAATAAGTTTAAAAGAAGGGCATGTTAGAGGTATCGTGTTTTCGGTTGGAGTATGCTTAATTGTAATTATCCAAACCTATGTAGCGGCTATTTTTGCTCGGTATTTAAGTAATCATTTGGAGATAGTAGATGTCCTCCAGCGAGTGGCTTTTGTAATTTTTGTTTTAATAACGATATATTTTCTGCTCATAGCAAAAAAACAACCTAAACAACAAATTGAGCCCCGTGTGCGAAGTAAACATAGCCGTTTTTTTCAAGGTTTATTTCTGTCCAGTATTAATGTGTTTCCTATTCCGTATCAAGCTTATATGACAGTTACTTTGGCCTCTTTTGGTTGGTTGAAGTTTGATCAAACAAGTATTATATCATATGTGGCAGGAGCAGCTATGGGAACCTTTGTGATGCTATATGTTTATATTTTTTTCTTCGATAAAATTAAAGACAAACCCATAACGTCGCAAAAGAGCATGAATTACCTTATAGGAAGTATTACTGGTGTTATCTCAATAGTCACTTTAATCAATATCATTAAAGAACTATAAAATGAAGCCGGAAACCTTAAGCTTTTTTGGTAAAGTATATAAAGTGACTCGGCAAATCCCTTATGGAAGGGTTACAAGCTATGGCGCTATAGCAAATTACCTAGGGGCATCTAGGAGTGCCCGAATGGTTGGTTACGCTATGAACGGATCAGCAGGGAAAAATGTGCCGGCCCATCGTGTAGTTAATAGAAAAGGTTTGCTTACCGGAAAGCATCATTTTGAGGGCACTAATCTTATGCAGCAACTGCTGGAAAGTGAAGGAGTAGCAGTTGTAGATAATCAAGTTCAAGACTTTAATAAGGTGTTTTGGGATCCAGCTAAGGAACTTTAACAATGTAATATCAAATGTAGTTGGTTTTCTTCTTAGTGAAAAAGATTAAATACTTCTTTAGTTCGATAAATTTTACAAATATTTACATCAATAAAACTTTTAACTCCTGCCTTCTGTCTTCCAGCTTTATTACATATATTTGCATCTTAGAATGATTCTTAATAATTGAAAGAAAACTAATTAGAGTGCAGTTGTTCTGAATTGGTTTACATTATCTCAAAAAATGAAGCTTAATAAAAAAGATATATTAAAAGCACTTGAGTCTATTACGGTGCCTGGAGAAGGGCAAAACATGGTAGAAAGTGGTGCTGTAAAAAACGTTGTAACTTTTGGAGATGAGGTTATTGTAGATATAACCATAAAAAACCCAAGTTTACAAGCAAAAAAGCGAACCGAAGTAGATGTTTTAAAAACAATACACGAGCAGGTTTATGAAAAGGCAAAAATAACAGTTAATGTAAAAGTTGACGCGCCAGCTCAGGCAGCTAAAAACGTAATAAAGGGGAAGCCTGTGCCCGGTATACAGAATATTGTGGCAGTAGCTTCAGGAAAAGGAGGTGTTGGGAAATCTACTGTTACTGCAAATTTAGCAGTGAGCTTAGCCAAAATGGGCTTTAAAGTAGGGATTCTTGATGCCGATATTTATGGGCCTTCAGTGCCTATTATGTTCGATGTAGAAGGAGAAAGACCTCTTGCAGTCAATATAGATGGGAAGTCTAAAATGAAACCTGTTGAAAATTATGGCGTTAAGGTACTCTCTATCGGATTTTTCACTAAGCCCAATCAGGCTGTTGTTTGGAGAGGTCCAATGGCGGCAAAAGCCCTAAATCAAATGATTTTTGATGCCCATTGGGGAGAACTTGATTTTATGCTAATCGATTTGCCACCAGGAACAGGAGATATACATTTAAGTATTATGCAATCGCTTCCTATTACAGGAGCAGTGGTGGTTAGTACACCTCAAAATGTAGCTTTAGCCGATGCTAAAAAAGGTGTAGCTATGTTTCAGCAGGAGAGTATTAATGTCCCAGTTTTAGGTCTTGTGGAAAACATGGCTTATTTTACACCCGATGAGTTGCCAAATAATAAATATTATATCTTTGGAAAAGAAGGCGCTAAGAACTTAGCCGAAGATCTTAAAGTTCCCTTTTTAGGAGAGATTCCGTTGGTGCAAAGTATTCGTGAAGCAGGCGATGTTGGGCGTCCAGCAGCCTTACAAACAGCTACACCCTTAGAGCATGCTTTTGAAGGATTAACTCAAAATGTGGTGCAGGAAGTTGTAAGACGAAATGATAGTTTACCTCCAACCGAAGCAATTAAAATTACAACAATGGCTGGTTGCTCAGCAGTTAAAAAATAGTAGATGACTTCAGAAGAATTAAGACTAAATGTTGAAAAGGCCTTAGATGAGATCCGTCCATTTCTACAAAGTGATGGTGGCGATATATCATTATTATCCATTGAAAATGATTCATTGGTAAAAGTTCAGCTTCAAGGGGCGTGTGTAGGATGTAGTGTCAATCAAATGACACTTAAATCAGGGGTCGAAATGACCATCAAAAAATATGCGCCACAAATTGAACAGGTTATTAATATTGAGGTTTAATAATTCTAGTTTTAAACTCCTTGAAAATTCCCATAAATTATAACTTATAAAAGCACATCACGTTGCCATGAATTAATTTTATGGTAATAAATATTAAATTAAGTATACGAAAAGAAATTAAATAATGGATCAGGACGTTAATATTAAAATTATAGACAGAGATGGTGTAGCACACGATGTTGTTGCTCCAACCGATATGGCAATGAATCTTATGGAAGTAGTTAGGTCGTACGAGTTAGCTCCTGAAGGAACCATAGGTGTTTGTGGAGGTATGGCAATGTGTGCTTCTTGTCAGTGTTATGTGTTAAGCGATACAGAATTGCCAGAGATGAGTGATGATGAAGAAGCCATGCTATCTGAGGCCTTTGATGTAAAGGAGAATAGTAGATTGGGGTGTCAAATACCCATTACTCCAGAAATGGAAGGCTTAGAGGTCGAATTGGCACCTGAAAGTTAATCTAGAAGGTTAACTAGGATTTAATGTTCTTTTAAGGAAGCCCGATAGATAGCGCTTAAAAGACTGTTGCTGTCTTGAGTATCTTGACTGAGTTGCCAAAACATAATGCCTCCTAATGCAAGTTTTTTAACATAAGAGGTCTTTAGTTTAACAGATAGGGTATCATCATAGCTTATAAAAATACTGTCTTTTTTATTGAATAAATATGGAGCTTTAGCTACAGTGTCCCAATATTTTTTGAAGTTTTTGTTTTTCTCATATTTTGCAATGATTTCATTATAAGTTATAGCATTAACATATGCCCCTTTATTGGTTTGGTAAAGGCCATTGTTTTTATAAGGGACGCCTTTCCAGGTGCGACTGTAAAATGCCGAGCCCAATACAATTTGTCTAGTACTAACGCCATTATTTAAACAGTATTCAACAATCATTTCTGCTGAATTTAATTCATAAGTTGATTTTTGTGTTTTGCTTTTTATAATAGAGTCCGCAGGTGTTTCTTTTACATGTTTCGATGTAATTCGTCCTAATGCAGTATGGTGACCTGTGTATGGCGACGAGGAGCCAACAAGATCGTAAGTCATAATGTGTATGTAATCTACATATTGCATTACCTCTTGGAGCTCTATATTTTTATAGTAGTTTTTCCATCCAGCAGAAGCAAATGTTAAGGTTTGTTTTCTGTTTAAGGTATTTAAAGCTTCTCTTAGTTCTTTTATTAAAAGCGAAAAATTTTGTTTGTCTTCTAGTCGCGCTTTTGTGTTTGCAGCTGGAATGGTCGGATATTCCCAATCAATATCAATACCATCCAATTGGTACTCCTTATTAAAATTAATAATGCTTTTTATGAATCTTTGCCTGTTCTCATAAGTGTATGCCATATTCGAGAATCCTTTTGTTCCCCAACCACCACAGGCAACCATTATCTTTAGGTTGGGGTGTTTTTTCCTTTCGGAAACAAGCTCACGAAGTTTTTGTCGTAAGCATCATTTGTAAAAACCATTTCGTTGTCAACTATCTTGGTAAATGAGAATACAATATGGGTTAGTTTATCTAAAGGAAGATCTTTTGGATGGATTTTGTTATCAGGAACATAGTAAGCTAAAATTGAAGGAGTATGATTTTGGGAAGAGTTGGTTTTATTGCAGTTCAGAAATAATAATATAGTAATTACGATGAAAAAATGCTTTAAGTATTTCACACGAATAAATTTAAGTTAAACATTTAATTTTCAATATTTTATGCAATTATCAGTTAAGGACACCTTTTAGGTAAAATTTTCACACACATGCTCTAAGGCAATACTCTTTTGTGC